>JAZSFV010000013.1:0-7718 GCA_045532395.1 Acutalibacteraceae bacterium | reverse complement strand
GTTAAAAGGAGTTGTTTTTTATGGTAACATTGATAATCGGACACAAAGGATCAGGCAAAACAAAGAAATTGATTCAGGCCGTCAACGATGCTATCGAAAGTTCAAACGGTAATGTAGTATGCATTGAACAGGGCACACAGTTAAGAACAGAGGTTAACTATCGTGCACGCCTTGTTTCTGCTAATGAATATTCAATCAAAGGATTCGATTCCTTCTATGGTTTCCTTTGCGGCATCTGCGCAGGTGACCACGATATTACTGATATCCTCATCGATGCAACACTTCGCATCGGCTCTCGCGACTATGCAGAACTTGCAGCTTTCCTTAAGAAAGTTGAAGAACTTTCAGCACTTACAGGCAATAACTTTGTATTTACTGTATCTGCAGACAAGGAAGAACTTCCCGCAGAGATTTTTGACTACTGCAAAGAAGCATAATCAGTCTGATTTTTAAACAAAATGCCCACTGTATATGACATACGGTGGGCTTTTTTGGAGAATAGTTAAAATTTTTATATAATATCCAAAATATTCAAAAACTGCTTGACAAAAACCTGCTCTGAGTATATAATATTTAAGCGTGTAACTGAGGTGAATTATGTTTATTGAGCTTGAGCCTATTTTTAATAACATAGGCGAACAAAAATCATTCAATTTTAACATCGACCTTTCAAATGAGGAAGTTGACGGAGTTTTTCCATTCAAAACACCCGTAGTGGTAGCGGGCGTCGTTAAAAACTCGTCAGGTATCGTTACTTTGGAAACTGATGTGAATTTCCGTTACGAGAGCTTTTGTGCCCGTTGTGCGGAAGAAATTGCAAAAGATTTCTGTTTTAAATTTGACCATACTCTGGTTTTATCGCTTAATAACGAGGAAAATGATGACTTAATGCTGATTGAGGACTTGCATTTTGAACTTGACCCGCTTGTCATTGAGGATATTTTTCTTTCGCTACCAACGAAAATTCTCTGCAGTGAAAATTGCGCCGGTCTTTGCACACAATGTGGTAAAAACTTAAACAACGGCGCTTGTGATTGCAAAAAAGAAATTGACCCCAGATTGGCGATTCTTCAGCAATTACTGGAAGATTAATTAATAATTTATTGAATTTTTATAAGGAGGAACTTAAAAATGGCAGTACCGAAGAGAAGAGTTTCAAAAGCAAGAAGAGATAAAAGACGTTCAAACGTATGGAAGATGAAAGCACCTGAACTCATCAAGTGCCCCTCATGCGGTGAATACACAAGACCTCACAGAGTTTGCACAGCTTGTGGCAAATATAAGGGCGTAGAAGTTGTTAAAGTTGAGGACTAATCCTCTTATAACAAACAATGGGTAGAGGAAAAAACTCTACCCATTTTTATTTTTTTATGGTATAATGTCAGAAAGAGTAAGGAGGTGTCGTTATGTCTGCGGAAATTATTGATGTTTTAAAGAAATCACCAAGTGCTAAAAAACGCATAAAAAAAGGCTGGATATTAGATAAAATCAACTCTCACGACATAAACGATATTCTCGATTATAATTTTTATGCCAGCGAAGAAGTTGTTGAGCTTCAACTTCAGAAACCAAACGGTAAAACAGTTTCCAAAAAAATCAGAAAGCAGGAAAATGAAGATTTAGGTCTTGTTTTCAACACTTATCTTATGGATAAGCAGAAAACCTGCAAAAATAAATGTATCTTCTGCTTCATTGACCAGTTGCCCGATGGCATGCGCGAATCCCTTTATTTCAAAGACGACGATTCACGAATGTCTTTCCTTTTCGGCAATTATATTACGCTTACCAACCTGACCGTCCGTGATGTTGAGCGTATGATTGAGATGCATATTAACCCTGTCAATATTTCAGTTCATACCATGAACCCTGAACTGCGTGTGAAAATGATGAAAAATCCTCACGCAGGGGGAGTGCTTGAATATATTGATATTTTAGCTAACCACGGCACACATCTTAACACGCAGCTTGTTCTTTGTCCGGGGATAAATGACGGCGAAGAGCTTAAATTCAGCATTGAGAAACTGGCTTCGCTTTATCCGTCAGTTCAGTCAATTGCGGCAGTACCCGTAGGGATTACGAAATTCAGGGAAAATCTGCCCTTGCTTCATGAGTACACACCGCAGCAGGCAAAAGAAGTTGTGGAAACTATTGAAAAATATCAGGAAGAATTTTTAAAGAAATTCGGCACAAGGCTTGTTTATGCCTCTGATGAATTTTACCTTAAAGCATCTTTGCCTATCCCTGAAAACGAAAGCTATGAGGATTACCCGCAGATAGAAAACGGTGTAGGCTTGTGGCGTGACCTTGAGTATACTTTCACGCAGGCTCTTGGTGAATCAGACGGAAAAACAGATAATACAAAAAAGATTATAGCAACAGGTGCTGCAGCATTCCCGCTTATGGAAAAACTTTCATGTATGTTTAATGAAAAGTACGGCACAGATATTACTGTTGTTAAAATAGAAAACGACTTTTTCGGTAAATCAATCACAGTAAGTGGTCTGATTACGGGAAAGGATTTAACTTCACAGTTAAAAGGAAAATATAAATTTGACGAGCTTCTTATTTCTTCATCAATGCTCAGAAGTGAAGGGGATATGTTCCTTGACAGTATGACCATTCAAGAGGCAGAAGATATCCTTGGTTGCAGAATCACACCGGTAAATGCAGACGGATATGAGCTTGTCAGCAAAATGAAAGGAGAATGAAAATGTCAAGACCGATTGTTGCCATTGTAGGCCGTCCTAACGTTGGTAAATCAACGCTTTTCAACAAACTTATAGGTCAGCGTCTCTCAATCGTCGATGATACTCCCGGCGTTACGAGAGACAGAATTTACGGCGATTGCGAATGGCAGAGACATAACTTTCTTTTAATAGATACAGGCGGTATTGAACCTGCCTCAGACGATATTATTCTCGTGCAGATGCGTCGTCAGGCACAGCTTGCAATTGACAGTGCAGATGTGATTATTTTTGTTACAGATGTAAAAACAGGTGTTGTTGCAACTGACGAAGAAGTTGCGGCTATGCTTCGTAAATCAGGCAAACCGATTGTTCTTTGCGTTAATAAGTGCGACGGTATCGGTGAAATGCCTGCAGAATTTTACGAATTCTATAACCTTGCCCTTGATGAGCCTATTGCGGTTTCATCTGTCCATGGCCACGGCACAGGCGATTTGCTCGAAGAAGTCTGCAAATATTTCCCCGAAGAAGAAGAGGAAGACGACGACGAGTTCGGCGGAGAATATATCAAGGTTGCGGTTATCGGCAAGCCTAATGTAGGCAAATCTTCACTTATCAATGCTATTTCAGGCGAAGAAAGAGCAATCGTTTCAAATATTGCAGGCACAACACGTGACGCAACAGACACGATTGTTGAAAATAAATACGGCAAGTTTGTGTTTATTGATACCGCAGGTATGAGAAGAAAAAGCCGTATTGACGATGCTATTGAAAAATACAGTATCATCAGAGCGAGAATGGCAGTTGAAAGAGCAACTGTATGCGTTATTATGATTGATGCTACAGAAGGCTTTACAGAGCAGGATTCCAAAGTTGCAGGTATTGCTCACGAAATGGGTAAGGCTTGCATTATTGCAGTAAACAAATGGGACGCAGTTGAAAAAGACGGCAAAACAATGGATTCCCAGAGAAAGAAATTGATGAACGATTTTTCTTTCATGCCCTATGCTCCCATAATTTTCATTTCTGCAAAAACAGGTCAGCGAATTGACAGACTTTATGAACTTATCAAGTTTGTTGACGAGCAGAATGCTATGAGAATTTCAACAGGTAAATTAAACGATGTTCTTGCTGCTGCAACTGCACGTGTGCAGCCCCCGACGGATAAAGGCAGACGCCTTAAGATTTACTACATGACTCAGGCATCAACAAGACCGCCAACGTTTGTGTGCTTCGTTAACCGTAAGGATTTGTTCCACTACAGTTATCAGAGATATATTGATAATCAGATAAGAGAAGTTTTCGGTCTTGAAGGCACACCCACTAATTACGTTGTAAGAGAACGAGATAAAAACGACACATAATAATAACTTCGTTACTTTCAGGAGGTAATTCCTATGAGATTGAGAAACTCCAAGGCAACAGACGTAAGAGAAAAACTGACATTAGTTGAATATGCAGCGTTTTCCGTTGACAGGGTAGGGCAGAATCTGAAAAATGCCCTCACAAGCACTTTCGGAGGACTTGTTGTTTCAACATATCTTGGCTTAAGCAAGGAAGCGTATCTTACTTATACCACAATTGTTTTCGTTTTAAGTTTCTGGGATATTTTCAATGACGTGCTTGTTGGTAACGTTATTGACCGTCGCAGAAAAAGTAATAAACGTTGGGGCAGATTCAAGCCCATTTTGTTATGGCTTCTGATTCCGATGGCTTTCCTTTCAATTGGCGGTGCATTGCCTCTTAAGGATTTTTTCCCTCAGATGGGTGACACTTTCAAGGTTGTTTACCTTGTGATTCTTTACCTTGTAAACGATATGGTGTCCACATTCTATAATGCAGCGCTTACAGCTCTTAACGCAAGGCAGACGGCAGACAATACCGAGCGTGGTTATCTTTCGGGTATCGGCGGAATTATCGGCTCTGTAATCGGCGGCAGCGGTACATATGTTGCAGCTATTGTTGCGGCAGTTATCCCCAGCATCAACGAAGCAGAAAGATATTTCTACGGTATGCTTTTCTTCAGCCTTATTGCAGTGCCTGCCACACTCTTTAACATTGCAGTGACAAAAGAAAGAATCGTAGAGCCTGAAAAACTTGAAGTGCCGCCTCTCAGGTCAGTTTATTCACAGGTGCTTAAAAACAAACCCCTTGTGCTTATCACTATTTCTGACGTGCTCGGTTCCGGTATGAGCATAGGTTACGGCTTCTTAATTTATGTTTTCAGAGCATGTTTTTCAGATGTTACATTGCAGATTTCAATTCTCGGCTTCAATATCGGCGATAAACTCCAGGGCTATGAAGCAATTATGGCGGCTTGCTCTGCTGCAACGGTTGTTCCTACTGCAGCTTCAATATTCCTTGCTCCTATTATAAGAAAATGGATTGCAGATAAACCGCTTTATATCTTTACAAAATTCTGGACATTCTTCTGCTACACAGGAATGTTTATTTCAACTTTCCCCATCACAAACTTCACTCCCACACAGCTTTTCTGGAGAATAACTTTCTGGTATGCTTTACACGGCATTACAACAGGTTTGTATTCAGTTGTTCCCAATATGCTTCAGCTTACGGCTTATGACTATGGCGAGTATAAATTCGGCCAACGTAATGAAGCAACAGTAAGCGCCGTTAAGTCTACACTTTCAAAAATTGTAGGTTCTTTAGGCAACTATGCTTCTGCATGGTGTCTTGCACTTATCGGCTACGTTGAAACAGGCACAGAAGTTATAAATATTACTACTGACACAAAGCAGTGGCTTGTGCTCTTGTTTGCAGTATTCCCTGCATTTTCTTCAATTCTTGCAATTGTTCCCATGCTTTTCTATAAGCTTGGTGGCAAAGAGCAGAAGAAGATGGTGGAAGAGCTTAACGTCCGCCGTCAGGAAACTCTTGACGAAATGAACAAAGAGAAACTGGAGGTCAGATAATGAGCAGAATTATTAGTTTTTTTATGGCGATAATTACTTTCCTTTTTCCGTGTTTAAGTGAAACGCCCACACAACCTGAATATTATGAAGACGACCCTCAGTACGTTGTTTTTATGGTTACAAATGTACATTATAAAGATTTGGAAAGCTATGTAAAACAAATGGTTGAACTTCATGGCGAAATCAATCCCCAATCAAAAAGAATGTACGCTTTCGGCGTAGTAGGGCCTATGTGCCTTACTCAGTCAATTGAAGAAATGAACGAAGAGGTAAATCATGTTTTCTCCCTTGCGGAAAAATATAATGTTCCCGTTTTTTTCCAGATGGACGACTGCACAAACTATTCAACATATTTCGGCGGTGGTGCAACAATTGATGAAGAAGGTAATAAGTTTTATAACGACCCTGAAATGTGTGAATGGATTGCATTCCCTGATGAAAACGAAACATGGGGCGGAGAAAAATACGGAATGTTACCACGTTGGCATTGTGATTGGAGCGGTGTTCCTTTTGCAACTGCAGGCGGATTCCCTTGCTTCAATTCAGAAAAATATCTTGCATGGTATTCAAATCAGGTAAAAGAAGGTTTTATCAAGCCCTTGATGGAAAATTATGAAAGGCTGAAGGCGGCGGGAAAAAGCTATCTTTTTGCAGGTGTAAATACCGGTTGGGAAACTCAGATTCCGGATTACACAGGCTCTGATTATGCGTCAATGGAAGATTTTGAAAGAGCACAGTATGGTATGCACGCTCTTTATAATTTAGGTTATACTGAAGAAAGTCTTGAAAAAGAAGCACGCAGAAAATTTATGAGTGTGCAGGATTTGAAAAAAGAACTTCTCTATGGTGTGCTTCAGGATTATATTGAGTTTACCTGCAAAATGTTCTTTGATGCAGGGATAGAGAGACATAAGATTTTCTCTCACATTGTGTCGCTTTCTTCTTATACTGAAGAATACAGCACAACAAGACCTCCTGTGTGGGTTTGTATAAACGATTATTGTACTCCCGGCTGGACAATGAGCCCCAAAACCTGCCCTTATGATCTGGATACACTCTATCTTCATCTGGCGCAAAACGGCAGAAATGAATATGCAAATGCAGAAGGATATGCTCATTACGAAAACGAAGAAATCTGCAGAGAGTATTTCAAAGAAAGCCTTTTAGGTAACGCAAAAATTATAACTGTTTACGGCTACGACCAGGAAACAGGCCCGTATGGTTATGTGAAGAATGAAAATTTCTATTTTGTAAAAGTTACTAAAGAGTGGCTTAATTACCAATTAGGTGAAGATTATGAATGGACTGCACGCCCTGATTTGTCAGAAGATTACGGCGGAATAAAATGGGTAGCAGAGCTTAAAATCAAATTCAAAAAACTTTTCAGATAAGTATATAACCGTACAGATTTTTCAAACTGTACGGTTATCTTTTTTTATAAGAAAATATCCCGAAATCTTAATTTTATAGGGGCTTTTCTTTATGGAAATCACGTTGATTTTTAATAATTTTTTCTATATTATTTTACAAGAAGATAATGTTAAGAAAGGAGTAAAATTATGGGTTTATTTATTGTTCCGTGGACTTTTTTTGTATTGATGAATTTACCTTTTATGTTCTTAGAAATAATCATTAACGAAATTGCGGCTTTATTTTAATTGGTTTTTAGTGAGTGAGGTTTCAGGGAAGGAGAATTGTAATGGGTATTTTTATGTTTTTTGTTGTGCCGTTGATGTTTGCTTTGCTACCGATAGCGGCACCTATTTATTATATTGGTGAATTTTTTGGACAGATAGGCGATTTTTTTACAAACTTGTTCTGAAAATGAAAAAGGCTGATACGCAAATGTATCAGCCTTTTTATTTGATTATCCTATAAATTCAATAAGTTCATCAACGTGTGAGAAGATGTGGATTAAGTCTTTGAAAATCCAACGAATCATATTTAAAATAATTGAAAGTGGGCTTGTAAGTTTTTTAACTTCAAGTTCACCTGTGTTTTCTTTGAAATCTTCTGTTTTTGTGAATTTGAAAACTACTTCTGCTGCAGCGTGGTCGGAAAGACTGTTGCCTGCATCGTCAGTAAGGTATTTAAATTCCTG
>JAZSFV010000125.1:0-3855 GCA_045532395.1 Acutalibacteraceae bacterium | reverse complement strand
ACTTCCTAAGACCGCTTGGCCTCCGACTTAATATTTACGCTTTCTTTAATAATTAAAACAAGATAAAAAATTAAACTCCAATGAAACAAAAAAGTCCATTGGAGTTTTTCTTATTCAAAATCAAGTGAACCGCAACGATTTATATGCTCAATAAATTTTTCTTTATAGTAATGAAACTCTTCAGAATCAGTTTTGCCTCTGGCAATAAGACGATAGAAAATATTGAAATAAGCCATAAGCCTTGCTCTGTCTTTCGCTCTCTCAACAAGTTCAGGTTTTTCACCATTGAAATAAAAGTTGATTACTTTTTCCCAGAATCTTTCTGCCGTTTCAATAGTAAATCCTGAAGTTTTATAAATTTCACTTCTGTCAATTTCTGACAAAGCAATAAGATTCTCATAAAGATTTCCCAAATCAAAAACGGGATAACCTATATAACTTTTGCCGAAATCTTTAAATGCAAGTTTTCCGTTTGCGATAAATGCAGAGTCAGTATCGCAATTCACCTGCAGTTTTGTTCCTGAATCCTGAACCGCTGTTATAAGACTGCGAAGTTTCTGCCATTTTTCAGCAGGAATAAAATGCATAATTTCGTCTGTTTTTGCTACAAGTCCCGTTTTTATATCAATGCCTTCTGCTTTTTCGTTATGTATTTCTTTAAGAAGAGATGCAAAACGCTCTGCAGCGGAATCAAGATTTTCAGGATTTTCTGCAATCATATTTGAAACTGAAACGCTCGTAACTTCTTCGTCTTTAATGCAGAAATGCTTTGTATCGTTAATACTGTCAAAAACAATATCGCCGAATTTATTTGTACCCTCTTTGTAGAAAATCACATGAGTAATACCTGTATTTGTAATTTCAATGTCAAATATAGGTGACGCAGTATATCCCATGATATGAAAAATCATAACAGTATTGAAAGCCGCATGACCTGCTACGAGAACTTTTTCGCCTTTATTATATTTTGAACGGAAATAAGAAATTGCCTTTGTCGCTCTTTCGTAAAGTGCTTCTTCCTGTGCATGAGTGCTGTAAATAAGAAGTCTTTCTGCGTTTTCAAAGCCTTCTGCTACTTTTGCAGTTTCACAACCTTCTTTTAATTCTTCAATCGTTCTTCCCGGAAAAGTTTCCATTACTCCGACTTCAGTAACAAGAGGCAGGACATTCAGAGCTTTCTTTTCTTTCTGGAAGTTCATGATTTCGTTTGCAGTCTGCACAGTACGGATAAGTCCGCTTGAATAGCAAGCATCAAACTCTACATTCTTGAGATATTTGCCTGCTTTTCTTGCCTGCATAATACCAAGTTCTGTAAGATGCGGGTCGTTAATTTCCTTTTCAGCATCTTCAGGAGTAAATGCGTTTATATTACCTTTACTCTGTCCATGACGTACAAGATAAAGTTCAAGTTCAATTACAGGTTTTACATTTTCCATATTATCACCTCATTTACATTTAAGATTATATCACACCATTTCAAATTGTCAATTATAAAAAATGTCATATTATTCTGTTGTGGTACATACTATTAAACAAAAGATACAACGTATTACGGAGGAATAAATTATGGACAAAACAAGAAATATATATGAAGACATTTCAAAACGCACAGGTGGCGATATTTACATAGGAGTTGTAGGTCCTGTAAGAACAGGTAAATCCACATTTATCAAAAAATTCATGGACACACTTGTTATACCTAACATAAAAGAAGATAATATGCGCCAGCGTGCAACAGATGAACTGCCCCAGAGTTCTGCAGGCAGAACAATTATGACAACTGAGCCTAAATTTATCCCCGAAGACGCTGTGAACATTACCATTTCAGGAAAAGCACACCTGAAAGTAAGAATGATTGATTGCGTTGGTTACATTGTGCCTTCATCTTTAGGATACATTGAAAACGACCAGCCGAGAATGGTAAAAACACCTTGGTTTGACAAGGAAGTACCTTTTAACCTTGCAGCAGAAATAGGCACACAGAAAGTAATTTCAGAACATTCAACAATCGGTCTTGTTGTAACCACAGACGGTTCAATAAGCGATATTCCAAGAGAAGAATACGAGGGTTGCGAAGAAAGAGTAATAAGCGAATTAAGAGAAATAAACAAACCGTTTATTGTGCTTCTCAACTGCAAAAATCCTGAAAGTGAATCATCACAAAAATTGGCAAAATCACTGACAGAAAAATACAATGTTTCTGTTTTGCCTGTAAACTGTATGAAACTGACAGAAGATGAAATAAAAGCAATTTTAGAAAAAATCCTTTTCCAGTTTCCCATTAAAGAGCTTTCATTTGATTTACCTGAATGGCTCAATTCTCTTGAAAAAGACCATGCAGTAAGAAGAAGCATTTTTGACAAGGTCAAAGAATCTTCAAAAGATATGAAGTGCGTTCAGGATATCTATTCTGTTGCAGAAAAGCTTAACGAATGCGAGCATATCGACTCTGCTAAAGTTTCATCAGTTGACCTTTCAAACGGCAGTGCCGTAATCAAGCCTTACATGAAAGAAGATTTATTCTTCAGAGTGCTTGGTGAAAAAACAGATCTTAAAATTTCAAACGAATCTGAACTTATGCAGAATATTCTTGAACTTACAGAAATCAAGAAAAGATATATGCCCATTAAAGATGCCCTTGACGAAGTTGAAGCAACAGGCTACGGTATAGTGACTCCTACTCTTGATGAACTTAAACTTGAAGAACCTGAAATCATGAAACAAGGCGGCAGATACGGCGTAAGACTTCGCGCATCTGCACCGTCAATCCACATGATGAAAGCAAATATCAACACGGAAGTTGCCCCCATTGTCGGCTCTGAAAGTCAGTCAGAAGAACTTGTGAATTATCTTTTGAAAGAATTTGAAGAAAATCCGTCTAAAATCTGGGATTCAAACATTTTCGGCAAATCTCTTAACGAGCTTGTAAACGAAGGACTTCACAACAAGCTTTACCGAATGCCCACAGATGCACGGATGAGAATTCAGGAAACTCTTGAAAAAGTTATAAACGAGGGTTGCAACGGACTTATCTGCATAATACTTTAAAACCAAAGCCGTAGAGAAATCTACGGCTTTGGTTATGCACTTTAAGACATTTTGCATCATTTTTGTGCAAAATAAAGAAAATTTTTGTTTCATCTTTACAAACAGAAAACCATTATGTATAATTGAACCATAATATATACAAAAGGAGTGTTTTTATGGACTTCAATGCTTTATTCAGAGATTTCTTTGCCGAAATTAATTTTTTCATCTATGATCTGACAGTTAAAATTGTTGAATTACTTCAGAATATCGGCATAGGAGGATAAAAACATGAAAAAGATTATTGCAATTATCCTGACTGTCATTCTGGCTTTTGGTGTTTTCACAATTGGCGTTTCTGCTTCTGAACCTACAGAAAAGAAAGTTGATTTTATCCCACGTGATTATCAGGGTCAAAAAAATTATACAATTGAAAACCCTTATAAAGACGTTAAATGGGGCGAATGGAGAGCATATAAAACTGCGCTTCACTCTCACACAAACGCATCTGACGCAGTTCCTACAATTGCCGAAAGCGTTGAAAAACATTACGAACTCGGCTTTGACATTCTTGCAATTTCCGACCATGCGGTTATAGGTGTGCCATGGAACAAAATCCCCACAACTGTTCCCCTTTACCGTCTTTTCAAATTCGGCAACACAAAAATGGGTGCAGTTGACGTCCTTACTGACGAAAGACGTGAAGAGATTTTAGCAGGTGTGGGAAGAACAAACGAAGACGGTACTCCCCAGCCCATGCTTGAGGTTACAGGTGCTGCTGAGCTCAACGGTGCCACACCTATAAATGACTGCCACGTAAACGGCTTC
>JAZSFV010000251.1:0-6507 GCA_045532395.1 Acutalibacteraceae bacterium | reverse complement strand
GCTTGGCCTCCGACTTATAATTGCACCTATCAGATCGATATGTCTTAAAGGAGATAAAGTAAGCCTTCCACTAAGACGTGCAGTCTGGTCGCCAAGTTTTGTAGCAACCAATGCATGTGCATATTCATGAATCGGCAAAGTACAAAATACTACAAATGCCGTTGATAACAACTGCATGATAACGGCAAGCGGTTCACCACTTCCAGATAATAAAGCTCTGATCAAATCAAATACACCTCAATTTTTAACCAAAGAGACAACTCTTTGAATACCATTTAAATCATTATAAATGTGAATATCGTAAGCCAAGACTTCAAACTTTTCTTTAAGTGTAATAGCTTGTGTTTCTCCACATTCAAATGCAACAAATGAACCTTGCTTCATAGATGAAACCCAGTTTTTCAGAATCAAATCGTAAAAATAATATCCGTCTTCTCCACCATCAAGAGCCATAAACGGTTCATTTTTTACTTCACGACTCAATGAATCAATTTCCGATGTGATAATATACGGCGGATTTGACAATAATACATCAATTTTACCGATATCCGCCTCATCGCAGATTTTAGTAATATCGCCTTTTACAGCTTTTACATTTTTTGCATTGTTAAGAACGATATTCTTTTCCAGATACGAAAAGGCAACGTCTGATAATTCAACACAATAAACCTGTACATCAGGAAAGGCAGATGCCACAGAAATGCCAACGCAACCGCTACCTGCACAAAGGTCATAAACAATTTTAACATCATTGTTTTTTATATAATCGATTGCTGTTTCAACCAGAATTTCTGTGTCACTTCTGGGAATCAAAACACCGGGACCCACAAAAAATTCACCATTCATAAAAGACCATTTGCCTAAAATGTACTGTAGCGGCTCGCCTGAAGCTCGTCTTTCGATATATTCAAAAAACAAATCAGTTTTATCTTCATCTGCCGTCTCAAATCTTTTCAAGAAATAATCATTTTTTGAAAAAGAAAATGCATCTTCAAGTAAACAAACGGCATCGAAATCATAATCATCAACGTTATTTATTTTTAAAATTTCCTTGCCTTTTTTTAAAACTTCAAAAACGTTCATTATTTATCACTGTTTTTTTCAGAAAGGATTTCTGCAAACAAATCGTCTACAATGCTTTCTGCCTCTTTATAGCAATCGTCAATCCCAGTTTCTTCTTCAACAACATCAACTGATTCATTTTCGACTACTTCTTCTGGCTGTTCATCATCATTTTCAACCTCTTCAGAATCTGAAATTTCTTCAGTTTCTTCGACGCCATACAAAGCACCTTTAAGCGCAGCAATACCAACTTCTATAATATCGTCTGTAGGCTCGTTTGTTGTGATTCTCTGCATCCACAGACCAGGTGCAGAAACTATTTTCACGAAAAGGTTATCGTGACATCCTGCAAACTTAATAAATTCATATCCAAGACCCATTACTAAAGGAAGCAACAAAATCTTAACAAGCATCCATACTATTCTGATGTTTCTCAGTGTGGGGAAAATCAAAGAAATAACCGATGAAAGAATCATACTGATAAGAATCATAACAAACATGAAACTTGTTCCGCATCTTGGATGAAATCTGCTCATCTCACGAACATTTTCAACAGTAAGTTCTTTACCTGCTTCAAAGCAGAAGATGGATTTATGCTCCGCACCATGGTACATGAACATTCTCTTGATATCTTTCATCTGAGAGACCAAAACCATATATAAAACAAAAATTATTACACGTACTAAACTTTCAATAATGACTCTGAAGTTTGTTATTGCACCATTAGTTAATTTATTGATAAGATCTGCTGCCAAAGTAGGTAAATAGAAAAACAATAAGAACGAAAGAACTACGCCGAGAATCATGGAAACAACAGAAATTGCAGTAACCATTTTTTCACCGAAGTGTTCTGTTATCCATTTATCAACCTTTGACATATTCTCTACATCGTCATCGTTTTTTATTTCTTCAAAGCTGACTTTTTCTGCAGATTCCATAAGACACTTATATCCTGAAACCATGCTCTCAACAAAGCCTGTAACACCTCTTACAAGAGGAAAGCCGAAAAACTTGTATTTATCTTTTAACGAAGGCATGCTTTTCTCCTGAACTTCAATAGTTCCGTCAGGCAATCGCAAAGCCATAGCTGAACATTTTGGTCCTTTCATCAAAATTCCCTCAATCAATGCCTGACCGCCTACAGACACTCTTTTAACTTTAGCCATTTATATTTACTCCTTTTCCGAATCATTTAATGCTTGTTGAACTTTTTCAAGCGGTAAAATTATTTTAACATTTGTACCTTCACCAAGTACACTTGATATTTTAATTTCACCATCATGAAGTTTGATAATTTCGTCTGCTACCGCAAGACCGATACCGGAACCTCTGTAATTTATACTTGTTTTATAGAATTTTTCCTTAACTTTGGGCAAGTCTTCAGGAGAAATCCCGCAACCGGTATCAATGAAATATATATTCAAATAACCATCAGCCTGAATAATAGCATTGACAGTAACTTTTCCGCCTTGTTCTGTATACTTAAGGGCATTATCGAGAACATTTGTGAAAACCTGTTTTAATCGGTTCGGGTCGCCGAACATTGGTGCCGGTTCTTCCGGTGCAGTATAAACAAAATCTATACCCTCACGTACCGCTCTGTCCCTGAACACAAAAACTGTTTCATCAAGTTCTGCAAGAATGTCAATTTTTTCTTTTTTCATCTTCAGCGCACCATTCTGCATTCTTGAGAAATCCAACAATTCCTCAACGAGTTCAGAAAGTCTGCCTGATTCGCTGATAATAACTTCAAGACCTTTTTGTAACATTACAGGGTCTTTATCACCAATCTGCAGTAATGTCTCTCCCCAACCTTTAACGGCAGTAAGAGGAGTCCTGATTTCATGAGAAATAGTGGAAACGAAGTCGTTTTTCATTCTGTCCATACCACTGATTTCTTCAAGCATTGAGTTTATATTACTGCACAAACTGTGTATCTCGTCGTTTCCTTCTTTGTAATTCACTCGAGCGGTATAATCACCTACCGCAACTTTGTTAATCGTTTTACTGATTTCCTCAACAGGATTAACAATCGAACTGATGAAGTAACGACCTGAAACGAGTATGATAAGAATAATCAATATTGCCGCAACCAATATATAGAAATATATAACCAGCAACTGACTGTCAATATCTTCAAGTGAAACGATATATCTTATAGCTGCTTTTGAAGAATATTCACCATTATGTGTGCGCTCAATCGGTATAGTAAGTGCCATCACTCGTTCGCCATATTCATTGTCGCCGATCCACTTTCCCACTTTGTTGGAATCAGAAAATGCATCAGAATAGTCAGGCATAACAGGATCTTCAGATATGCCAAAGCCGCTTGAAGTAACTGTAGGCACACCGCTTTCATCGATTACCCATACTTCCATTTTATCTTTTTCGGAAAATTCTTCGACAAATTTCAAAGCTCCGCTTTCAAACTGTTCTTTCGTTGTATTAAGATAACCGCTGAAATAGTTCTGCACAAGATTTGTATCGAGTGATTCAATAGCAACCGAAACAGAATTATAATAATACCAACGCATCAGAAGTCCGGCAATTAACGATACAACCGAAACAAGAATAACAGAAACCAAAACAAAGTTTTTAAGCCAGTTTGCCCTTATACCTTTGATTTTATGTTCTTCAAAAAAGTTTTTCAATTTCAATTGTATCACCTGCCTTTCTTCTATAATTCTATTTCAACATTCTGAATCAGACAACCCACTTATACCCAAGACCCCATACTGTTACAAGATGTCTCGGATTTGAAGGTTCATCTTCAACTTTCATTCTTAATCTTCTTATGTTAACATCAACAACTTTTTCTTCACCAAAATATTTTTTGCCCCAGACACGATTGAGAATGTCTATTCTGCTTAAAGCAGCGCCTTCATTTGTGAAGAAATATTCAATAATCTGGAATTCAACCTGCGTTAATTCAATCGGCACACCATTTTTCCTGAGAGTGTGGTCACGAAGATTAAGCACAAACTCTCCGAGTTCAATAATGCTTTTTTGCGGTTCTTCGCGATTTTTATTCATTTCAACACGTCTGTAAATTGCATCTACTCTTGCCATAAGTTCAGATGGCGAAAACGGCTTTGACACATAGTCGTCCGCTCCGACAAGCAAGCCGGTAACCCTGTCTATCTCCTGTGTTTTCGCAGTAAGCATTATGATACCAACCGTCTGGCTCATGCTTCTGAGTCTTTTGCAAACTTCAAGACCATCCATTTCAGGCATCATAATATCAAGCAGAACGACATCAAAATCTCCGCCTGCTGCTTCATATGCTTCCAAAGCCGCTTTTCCGTTATCAGCCTGACTTACTTCATATCCTGAACGCTGCAAATTAATAACAATAAACTCTCTTATTGAAGTTTCATCTTCAGCAACTAATACTCGTTTCATTTCATATCCTCCTATTTTCTTTGTTTTATAAATTAACGTTAACCATATTACGCTCTGTTATTCCGGCATTAATACCGTCTTCAGTAATTCTGTAAACAAGAATTTTGCTGTCTGTAGTGTTTGTTGAAAGTTGCTTATAACCCGAAGCAATAAACGACTCAATGTTCTCTTGAGTAATGTTACGCACCTCAAGCAAAGTTACGTTTGTATTCAAATCGTCCGGATTATATGTGTGGACAACCCATAAATCACTATTTGTATTTCGGGCCACCGTTATATCTGAAACCAGCGATGGAGAAACTTCAAAATAGTCTTTATCTGTGAAATACAATCGGTAGCTACCACTATCTTTCAGTTCAATTCCGTCATCTGCCACAACAAGCTCACACCATTTTGTATATGTCAGTGCCGAAGTATATACATTCTCATCAAGTGTTGAACCTATAATTCGTTCCTGAACAGGTATATCTACATAAGTATCACCATTGACATCGGTACTGAGAATCGGAATCGTTCTTGCTGTTGAAAAAGCCGTGTTAGTTGAACTGTCAACACGCAGAATTTCCAAAGCAGATTTTTTCACATTCCAGTACAGAACTTCCGTGCAATATTCCTTATTTTCATTTTCATAGTCAAGCACCGCTATCATCGGAACTTTCTCATTATTTACTTCCTGACAATAAGAATTTATAAAGGAAATAATATCCCTTGACAAAGAAATCATGCCGACATTCAATATACCATAGTTATCTACCCTGATAATCTTCGCTACAGGAACTTTCGTTTTATCAGCAAAATCTCCTGACACAAGGAAAATTTCATGAATACCATCCTTATCAACGTCAACGTAACTCATTGCCGAATAAGATTCATTACAAACAGATCTCAATTTTGTACGTCTGCCTGTACCTTCCAGTTTATGAATTGTCATAACCTTGCTATCAATAAAGCTCCATGTGGCAACTATATCATACTGTTTTACATCTTTTGAAAGGTTTCTGAATGAAAGAGTTTCGATTTTATTACCGTAACCTGAAAAATCACCAACAGAAATCCATTCATCACCAAGATGTTTAAGTATATTCAGATGAACATCGCTATCGTTTGAAGCGGTGGTGTAAAACGCAACTGCTTCTTCCGTGCCGTCGGCATCCAGGTCGATTAATGTTAATGGTGTTTTAAACTCAGAGGCCGGATTTGACGGTGTCTGAAGAAAAATATTTTCACCCGTGATTTTTTCTATTACACTTTCAATCTCCGCACCGGATTTAGGAGGACGAATAAGTTTGTCTGCAGGCAAAACAGAAAATTTGCATCCTGACAGCAGAAACATCAATAAAATGAGGGTGAAAGAAATAGCCGATTTTATTCTTTTTCTCATATAAATCCTCCTTTCAAAATCGAATAAGCCCATTTTTACACATACTTTTCTTTATACTAATGAATTATAACACAACCAGGCTTTATTGGCAACAGAAAACAGACCTTTTCTTAATAATTTTTAATAATTACATAATTTGTTAATAATTAATATATAAATAGAGCTAACTTGCTATTGACAAATTTCTGTCAAAGTAATACAATAGAGATTGTTAAAAAATTAAACAAGTTTAAAATGGAGGTAATAGTGATGGGTTACACAATTAGTGAAAAAATCATCAAAAACCACATCGTAGACGGCGAGCTCGTTAAGGGTACTGAAGCCGGCATACGTATTGACCAGACTCTGACTCAGGATGCAACAGGCACAATGGCATATCTCGAGTTTGAAGCTATGGGTGTCAAAAGAGTTAAAACTGAACTTTCAGTAGCATATGTTGACCACAATACTTTGCAGACAGGTTTTGAAAATGCTGATGACCATCGTTTCATTCAGTCATGTGCAAAAAAGAGAGGCGTAAGATATTCACGTCCCGGTAACGGTATTTGTCATCAGGTACATCTCGAAAGATTCGGTATCCCCGGAATAACTCTCATCGGTTCAGACAGCCATACACCTCCAGGTGGCGGTATTGGTATGCTCGCTATCGGTGCAGGCGGACT
>JAZSFV010000069.1:0-4357 GCA_045532395.1 Acutalibacteraceae bacterium | reverse complement strand
AAGTTCCTGACATCTTGCGAGATTGCCCTCTTTAAAGCATTTATACATCTCAACGTATTTCTCTGCAAAGCAGTTATATGTGCTTCCTATACCGCCATCTGCGCCCATTGAAAGCCCTGAAAGAAGAATCTCATCAAATCCGTTGAAAACAACTTTATCGGGATACTTAACCTTAAGTCTTTCAAGACCAAAGAAATCGTTTGAAGTGTATTTAACACCCATGAAACGATCGCTTTCAAGAAATTCTGATAAACCGTCAACACCAAGCTTTGAATTAACAAGTACGGGTACATAGTAAAGAAGCATGGGAACTGATGTGTTATTTGCAATATCGAAATAGAAATCTTTGATTTCATCATAGCTGAAGCCATAGTAGAAAGGTGCAACTGATGAAACCGCGTCAAAGCCGACACTTTCTGCATACTGTGCAAGGTCAAGAGTAAGTTTTGTGCCGATACTGCCCACATGTGCAATAAGGTTTACTCTGCCTTTAACAATATCAGAAACTAATTTATAAACATATTTACGTTCGTCTGCAGAAAGCAAAAATGCTTCGCCTGTGCTGCCGCCAACATAAAAGCCTGTTACGCCTTTTGCAATATTCATTTCAATGAGTTTTTCAAGTGATTTTTCATTGATTTTGTCGTTCTCATCAAAAGGAGTAAGAAGTGCGGGATAAATACCTTTGAAATCTTTCATTTTTATCAACCTCTTTTATTGAAAATTAAAATAAACTTATTTGGTTTGATTCAGGTAAACCTGAAAGCGCCCCTGCTTCCTGCAAAGCAGTAATAACGCTTGAAGAAACGCCTGAACGAAGCTGCAAATCTTCTGCAGATATAAACTCACCGTTACCATCTTCACGTGCCGCCTGAAGCTGTTTTGCCGCATTTTCACCAACACCATTAAGTGCTGAGAAAGCAAGGCGTATTTTGCCGTCTTCAATCTGATATACGGTGGCGTGAGATTTATAAATATCAACAGGAAGAAGCTCAACTCCCCTTGCCATCATTTCATTGATAACCTGGAGTGCCGTATATGTGCCTTCTTCTTTTGCCGTTGCTTCTTTGACTTTCATTTTTGCAGAAATATCAGCCATTTTCTTTTTAACCGCCTGACGTCCCTGCATAATGGCAACAGTGTCAACGTCTTCTCCGCGTACTGTCATATAAACTGCGTAATATTCAACAGGCTTATAGATTTTATACCAACCAAGACGTAGTGCCGCACTAACGTAAGCCGCAGCATGAGCTTTTGGGAACATGTATTTGATTTTCATACATGAATCTATATACCATTGAGGCACATCATGCTCTTTCATGGCGTTTATATGGTCTTCAGTAAGAAGTTTTGTGGCTTTACCTTTACGGACAATTTCCATAATTTTAAACGCCATATCAGGCTCGAGTCCCTTATGCATAAGATAAACCATGATACTGTCACGCGTTCCGATAACATCTGAAATTGTACATGTGCCGTCTTTAATCAGATCCTGAGCGTTACCGAGCCAAACGTCAGTACCGTGTGAAAGACCTGAAATCTGCAGAAGGTCTGTAAAGTTTTTAGGTGCAGCGTCAAGAATCATCTGACGCACAAAAGGTGTACCCATTTCAGGAATTGAAAGCGTACCTGTTTCACACTCAATATCGTCTGCCGTAACGCCTAACGGGTCAGGACAGTTAATCATTTCATATATTTTCGGATCGCATATGTCCACATCCATAGCAGCGATACCGGTAGAATCTTCTAGATGTTTATAGAATGTAGGAACATCATGACCGAGATTATCAAGTTTAAGAATGGTATCGTGTAAAGAATGGAAGTCGAAATGTGTTGTTAAAATATCTTTATCAACTTTATCGGCAGGATGCTGAATGGGAGTAAAATCTTCTGCAACATAGTCATTAGGGATAATAACCATACCGCCGGGATGCTGACCGGTTGTTCTCTTAACGCCTGTGCAACCGATTGTAAGGCGGTCTTCTTCCGCACGTGACACTACCCTGCCACGTTCATCAAGATATTTTTTAACGAAACCATATGCCGTTTTATCAGCAAGAGTGCCGATAGTACCTGCTTTGAAGCAATGGTCTTTACCGAAAAGTTCTTCTGTATATCTGTGTGCCCAGAACTGATATTCACCTGAGAAGTTAAGGTCAATATCGGGCTGTTTATCGCCTTTGAAACCAAGGAAAGTTTCGAAAGGAATATCGTGGCCGTCACGATTCAACAAATGACCGCAATTGGGGCAATTCTTTTTAGGTAAGTCATAGCCTGAACCATATTCACCTTTTAAGAAAAATTCACTATACTGACATTCGGGGCATACATAGTGAGGTGCCAGTGGGTTAACTTCGGAAATACCTGCCGCATTTGCAACGAAGGATGAACCAACCGAACCTCGCGAACCTACAAGATAGCCATGGTCAACAGAGTTCCAAACAAGTTTCTGTGCGATAACATACAAAACGGCAAATCCGTTTTTGATAATAGATTTAAGTTCTTTATCAAGCCTTGTTGCAACATATTCAGGCACAGGGTCACCGAACATTTTCTTTGTTCTTTCCCAGCAGATACGCTTAAGTTCTTCTTCCGCACCTTCGATATACGGCGGATAGTTACCCTGAGGAATAGGTCTTATATATTCGATTGTGTCAGCAATTAAGTTTGTGTTTTTAACAACAACCTCGTATGCAGTTTCTTCGCCGAGATAGCTGAATTCTTTAAGCATTTCTTCAGTTGTTCTGAAATAAAGAGGTGCCTGCTCATCAGCATCCTTAAAGCCTTGTCCCGCCATAAGAATTGCACGGTATACGCTATCTGTTTCATCGATGAAATGAACGTCACCTGTTGCAACAACAGGCTTGCCTAAACTATCCGCAAGAGCGATAATTGAACGATTAATATTCTCAATATCAGCCACCGATTTGAGTTTACCATCACGGACAAGGAACATGTTGTTGCCGTTGGGCTGAATTTCAAGATAGTCATAGAAAGATGCAATTTCAAGCTGTCTTTCTCTGTCTGCACCATCAAGAATTGCTCTGTAAAGCTCACCTGCTTCACAAGCGCTGCCGATAACAAGTCCTTCTCTGTGGGCAATAAGCTCTGATTTCGGTATTCTGGGACGTTTATGGAAATATTCAAGGTTAGATTTTGTAATCAACTGATATAAATTTTTAAGACCAACTGTATTTTTAGCAAGAATGATAATATGATATGTTCTTTCTGCTTTAATTTCTTCGTTGGTAAGTTTACGGTCGTCAAGTTTCATGTCATCGACAAAATAACCTTCCATACCGTAAATTATCTTGATACCGCTTTTTCCGACGGCATTCATAGCATCCGGGAAAGCCTGCACAATACCATGGTCAGTAATTGCAATTGCTTTATGTCCCCATTTGATTGCACGCTCAACAAGTTTACCTGCAGGTGTCATACCGTCCATTGAAGACATATTTGTATGAAGATGAAGTTCAACTCGTTTTTCAGGTGCATTATCGGTTTTCTCTATTCTTTCAATCTGCGTAATTGCACGGGCCTGAATGCAGTAATCTTTCATCCATTTATCAAATACCACAGTACCTTTTACTGCAATAACAATACCGTCTTTCAGTTTTGCCAGAAGAGATTTTGTGTTTTCATTTGCTTCAAAAAGCTTTACGGCATAAGAGTTTGTAAGGTCTGTTATATTAAAACTGATAATTTTGTTTCTACCGTCTCGTGTTTCTCTTACATCAAGCGAGAAAACCTCACCCCAGACAGTTACCATACCATCTTCATGGCTTATGTCTTTAAGGGCTGTAGGTCTTGTTTTAATCTCGTTACCGTAAAGAGGTGCTGCATTTGTAAAACTGATTGGCAAATCAGGATAATCCTGTACAGGAGTTTTCTTTTTAGGTTGAGCTGATTTGTTGTTTTCTTCCTGTTTCTGAAGAGTTACTTCTTCAACAACACGCTGGAATTCTTCTTTATCTATCTTTTCGCTTACAAATTTAACAACTGCTTCAATGCCGAAAATATCTTTAAGTTGTTTGGCAGTAAAGCGGTCTACACCCGATTTTTCAAGAATTTCTGCACCGCCTTGTTTAAGGTGAACTGTGAAAACTCCGTTTTCAAGATGTGCTTCTGCATCAACAAGAAAACCATTTGCGGTAGCAAAATTCTGCTTTGTACGCTCTGCAATATATGTATAAAAAGACCCGTCGAAAAGCTCTTTTGAAAATTTAGGGAGAATTTCAACGTGGTTTAACTGCAAGCAGTTTTTTATTAACTTTTCGCTTTTAATAATTGCACTCGGTGTAATGAGTTTATCAGATGAAATTATAACCGAAAGGTTTCTTTTTTCTCTGAACAA
>JAZSFV010000004.1:0-2152 GCA_045532395.1 Acutalibacteraceae bacterium | reverse complement strand
GGATAGAGACCTTCATTGAGAAGTTTTGTGATAACTGTCCTCTTGATATGAAGTGAACGTGCACAAATATCCATCATTCTATCAAGACGTTTGTAGAAATCTGCTTCATCTTTTGCAAGATAAGCAATTCTGGGCATATTGATTGTTACGACGCCGATTGAACCTGTGCTTTCACCGCTACCAAAGAAACCACCTGATTTTTTACGGAGTTCTCTCAGGTCAAGACGAAGTCTGCAACACATACTTCTTACGTCGCTGGGTTCCATGTCGCTGTTGATATAGTTTGAGAAATAAGGTGTGCCGTATTTTGAAGTCATTTCAAAGAGAAGCTTGTTGTTCTCTGTTTCTGACCAATCAAAATCACTTGTGATTGAATATGTAGGAATGGGATACTGGAATCCTCTGCCGTGAGCATCGCCTTCAATCATGATTTCGATGAATGCACGGTTTACCATATCCATTTCTTTTTTACAGTCTTTATATTTGAAATCCTGTTCTTTACCGCCAACGATTGCGTTAAGCTCTGCAAGGTCGTTGGGAACTGTCCAGTCAAGTGTAATGTTTGAGAAAGGTGCCTGAGTACCCCAACGAGAAGGAGTATTTACGCCATAAATGAATGATTCGATACACTTTTTAACCTGGTCGTATGACAAATTATCAGCCTTTACGAAAGGAGCAAGATATGTGTCAAATGATGAGAAAGCCTGAGCACCGGCCCATTCGTTCTGCATAATACCAAGGAAATTTACCATCTGATTACAAAGTGTTGCAAGATGTTTTGCGGGTGCTGATGTGATTTTACCTGTTACGCCACCGAGACCTTCTTTGATAAGCTGTTTGAGTGACCAACCTGCACAGTAACCTGTAAGCATAGAAAGGTCATGAAGGTGAATATCAGCATTTCTGTGAGCATCTGCGATTTCTTTATCGTAGATTTCTGAAAGCCAGTAGTTAGCGGTGATCGCACCTGAGTTTGAAAGGATAAGACCACCTACTGAATATGTAACTGTTGAATTTTCTTTAACACGCCAGTCGTTAACGTTAACATAGTTATCAACAAGGTCTTTGTAGTCAAGAAGTGTGCCCTTGATGTTACGAAGTTTTTCACGCTGTTTTCTGTAAAGAATGTATGACTTTGAAACATCAGCATAACCTGCCTGAACAAGAACAGATTCAACACTGTCCTGGATGTTTTCAACTGTAATAAGTGAATCCTTGATTTTGGGTTCAAAATCTGCAGTTACTTTAAGTGCAAGGAAATCAATTACACTGTCGTTATACTCTTTTTCGCATGATTCAAATGCCTGTTTAATGGCAGTAGCGATTTTGATAATATCAAAATCTACGATTTTACCGTCTCTTTTCTGTACGCGATACATATTTCTTCCTCCAATACATTGTGTTTTTTGTGGCTACGGGCATTATTGTAACACAAGATATTCTCCTTGTCAACAGTTTTTCACAATATATTGTGGTAATTTTTTCTCAATTTTCTAAATATTGTATCCTTTTGAATAATTATACACAATTAAACATGGGAATATTTTCCTGAAAACCGCATGATATCAAGGTTTATCGACATTTTTCATCATAAAACACTCCGCCACAACATATAGTATAATACAGTATAAATACGTGCAAGAAAAGCACAAGATACAAGATATAGTGCGAAAAACGCACAAAAAGCAAAAAAAACACCCACATGGGGTGCTTTTTAGATAACTTAATACCATTTAATTTAATTACTTTACTATTTTTCTTATTTAAAGAAATTTCTATACTATTATCTCTATCATTTTTTTGAAAACTAACATTAATATTAGAAAAACTATCTTTAAAATTAATAAGCTCTGACTCTTTATGCGTTCTAAACGATCTACCAAGAGCACAAAAATATAACGCTTCTAATATATTTGTCTTACCTTGAGCATTATTTCCATAAAAATCATTAACAGTTTCATTAAGTCTAATCTTTTGCTCATCATAATTTCGGAAATTCTTTAAATAAATTTCTTTAATAAACATTCTTTTTCCTTTCGTGAACTTCGGGGACGTCCTTTAAAAGTTCAAATTCACAATATTGATAAAACGTCAGAAAATTACTAACAAACCGTTATAAAATGTTAGTAATTTTCTCATAAAATACACAACT
>JAZSFV010000238.1:0-6113 GCA_045532395.1 Acutalibacteraceae bacterium | reverse complement strand
ACCTGGAGAGTTACGAATGTGGGAGGTTCAACGCCGAAAACTCTTCCTTTGTATGAATGGATTTTACATACCATATTTTCTTTATCGAATTTGAAGTTATCGCTGAGTTCTGATTCGTTGATGGGGATAAGTTCATAACTTTCCATATCCATGAAGTAGTAAAGACCACCGTCACTGTATGAGAATTCCATATCTTTACGTTCGATGTAAGCTGTGGGGAACTTTTCTGTGGGGTTGAAAGTTCTTTCTGTTACTGAACCTGAAATCACGTTTCTGATTTTTGTTCTTACGAAAGCAGCACCTTTACCGGGTTTAACGTGCTGGAATTCGATAATCTGATAAACGTTACCGTCCATTTCGAATGTAATACCATTTCTGAAATCGCCTGCTGATACCATATTGTTTTCCTCCAAAAGTAATTTATTAATCCTCCAGGGTAGTGCGAATAATCCGAACCCGTTTTTTACAGGCTGATTTCCGCTGACCCTTTGTTAAAATACTCGCAAATCCGCCAGGATTTGCTGTGTTTTTGCCTCGGTTCACCAAAAATCATCACTATAAAAAAGCTTCGACCAAAAAGTTAAAGATTTTTATTGTATTTTTGGTGGCTGAGTGCGAAGAAAGGCTAACGCCTTTCAAACACGAAACGCCAAAAAGACGTAAAAAGATTAACTTTTTTGGCGTGTTCGAATTATTTGCGCTACCCTATGATAACATTTTATACCATTTTGCCGTATTTTTCAAGTGCATACGGAAAATTTATCTTATTCTTCGGGCATGAATGCTTTATGAACAGCAGAAACTGCTCTGTCAGCATCTTTCTTTTCAATAAGAACAGAAATTTTGATTTCGCTTGTTGAAATCATCTGGATGTTAACGTCGATGCCGTAAAGTGCTTCAAACATTTTTGCTGCTGTGCCGGGGTGAGTTTCCATACCTGCACCAACAACTGAAACTTTTGCAACGTTTGTATCGCAAAGAACTTTGCAATCGAGCATTTCTGAAAGAAGTTTTACTGCTTCTTCTGCATTGTCTTCACTTGTTGTGAAGCTGATATCTTTTGTGCCGTCTCTGCCTACTGACTGAAGAATAACGTCAACATTTATATTTTTTGCTGCAAGTTTATCAAAAACTTTAAAAGCAACTCCGGGAGTATCTGAAAGACCTACAAGTGAAATTCTTGCAACGTCTGTATCTTTAGTTACGCCTCTTACTAACATTTTTTCCATTTTAGCAACCTCCTTGACTATTGTGCCGGGTTTATTTGTAAGGCTTGAAAGAACTTCAAGCTCAACATTGTATTTCTTTGCCATTTCAACTGAACGATTGTTAAGAACCTGTGCGCCGAGTGTAGCAAGTTCAAGCATTTCATCGTATGTGATTTCTTCAAGTTTCTTTGCGCCTTCAACTTTTCTCGGGTCTGCAGTAAACACGCCTTCAACGTCTGTGAAAATCTGGCATTTGTCTGCACGGAGTGCTGCTGCAATTGCAACTGCTGATGTGTCAGAACCGCCTCTGCCGAGAGTTGTGATGTCGTCATATTTGTTAAGTCCCTGGAAACCTGCAACAACAACGATGTTTCTTCTGCCGAGTTCTGTGCGAAGACGGTCAGCTTTGATGTTGTGGATTCTTGCTTTCATGTAAGCAGAACTTGTGTTGAAGCCTGCCTGCCAGCCGAGAAGCGAAATTACAGGGAAGCCAAGCTCTTTAATTGCCATAGCAAGAAGTGAAATTGAAATCTGCTCACCTGAGGAGAGGAGCATATCCATTTCACGTGCAGAGGGATTCTTGCTTATTTCTTTTGCTTTTTCGATAAGGTCATCAGTAGTATCACCCTGAGCAGAAACAACAACTACAACGTCGTTACCTGCTTTGTAAGTATCTGTTACAATTCTTGCAACATTTCTTACTCTGTCAGCGTTTGCTACAGATGAACCGCCGAATTTCTGTACGATTAAACTCATATTAAAAACTCCTTAGAATAACATAAACCTTTTAAAAAAGTCTTATTACAGACTTTGCATCAAAATTACTGATTTTTTCAATATCTTTCAAAAGTTTTCTCTTGATGTCAGAAGGTGTGATAAATGCGATTTCATTTTCCGGTGCATTTTCACGTGTGATAAATTCTGCGCCTGCAAATTTTTCACTGATTTCAGCCTTAACTGCGTCTGCATCAGCTGCAAAACCTCTTACGTAAAGACGTGTGAGCATTTCATCACTTGAAACAAGGTTGTTTTCAACTGCTTCGCCCCATGTGTAGCCGATTTTTGTGCCTTTACTTACTGCACAGTCGATAACGTCAGCCACAACAGCACTTGCTGTGGGAAGTTTACCTGCGCCTTTACCGTAGAAAACAACTTCTCCTACTGCGTTGCCGTCAACAAGCACTGCATTGAAAACATCGTTTACGTTTGCAAGAGGGCCGTCTGCATCAATAAGAGCAGGGCTTACTTCTGCACAGACTTTTTCGTCAGGGCTTCTCATAGCTGTGCCGAGAAGTTTTATAACCTTGCCGTAGTTTTTAGCATATTCAACGTCGGCAAGTGAAATCTTAGTAATACCCTGTGTGGGGATATCATCAGGGAAAACGTGTCTGCCGAAGCAGAGAGAAGCAAGAATGCAGATTTTTCTGCAAGCGTCAAAGCCCTCGATATCGTTTGTGGGGTCTTTTTCTGCATAGCCGTTATCCTGAGCAAGCTTAAGAGCATCTTCAAGGCTCATATTCTCAGTAATCATTTTTGTGAGAATAAAGTTAGTAGTGCCGTTAAGGATACCTGCAATTCTTGTTATTTCGTTTGCTGCCATACATCTTGAAATAGGTCTGATTACGGGGATACCGCCACCTACTGATGCTTCAAAGAGGAAGTTGATGTTTTTCTCTTCCGCAATTTTGAGAAGCTCATAGCCATGTGCTGCAACAAGCTCCTTATTTGATGTTACAACGCTTTTGCCTGCTTCAAGACAAGCCTTTACAAATTTGTAAGCAGGATTAAGACCGCCCATTGTTTCAACAACAATTTTTACATCTTCGTCTGAAAGAATATCGCTGAAATCTTTTGTAAACTTATCTTTGTAGGGCGAATCAGGAAAATCTCTCAAATCGAGGATATGCTTAACCTCGAGAGAGTCAAGATTATTGTGTTTTACTATCAGGCTGTTGTTCTTGCTTATTACTTCTGCAACGCCACTTCCAACAACGCCATGACCCATAATTGCTATATACAATAGAATCGTCCTTTCGTAAATTGTTTCAAAAACAAACAATTTCGGAGTGTAATGAAGTAATTATATCATAATACTCCAAGCAAATAAAGAGCAAAAGCAAACTTTTTTTATTTTTTATTTTTTTTATAAATAAAACATTGTCTTTTTCTCTTAAATGGTATAAAATAAACTAAATAATCAGGATATATTGATTTTTTATAAAGAAAAAAGGAGGCAACCTTTTGGAAAACCCTTTGTTGAACACCGAAAAAAAGAAAAAAACCATAATTAACGTAATTTACTATGCACTGTTACTTACGCTGTTTTATTGCTTTATGAAATATGCTTTCGGATTATTATTTCCGTTCATATTTGCTTTTATCGTCGCTATGATGCTCCAGAAGCCCATAAATTTTGTTTCCGAAAAAACGAAAATAAAAAAAGGCGTTGTTTCCGGCATAATGGTGTTTGCACTTGTGATTGTGGTTGGAATTCTCGTCTCCTTTCTGGGCGTGAAATTATGGGAAGCATTCGGTGAATTTCTCGCATTTCTCTCAAGAAAATTCGGAGATTTCCCCACATTTGTAAACAAGCTGGGCATATGGATTATAGAAAGAACAGGATTTTTGCCTGACTCTATTGAAAAACTTGTGGATGAAAAAGTTATATCTCTCGTTGAAAAATTCAACAACGGCGGCGGTGCAGCAGCAGTTTCTTCAATTGATGTTTCAGCGCTTATCAAAAACGTTGATTTTACGACAGTCACTTCTTCACTCGACGGCATATGGGACACTGCAAAACGCATCCCCACATTCCTGCTTGCAACTATCGTCTCAATCTTTGCCTGCTGCTTTATGGCTGCAGACTATGACAGACTTGTAGGCTTTCTCAAACGTCAGTTTGCGGGCAAGGGTGACAATTTTTCAAAAGCAAAAAACATTGTCACAACATCTTTCAAAAACCTTATCAAAGCATATCTGCTCATAATTATGATTACTTTTGTCGAAATGTTTGTAGGGCTTTATGCATTGAAAATCCTGGGCATTTATAAAGGCAGTTGGATATTCTTTATTGCACTCGGAACGGCAATTGTTGATATTTTCCCCGTTTTAGGCACAGGTACAATTCTCTGGCCCTGGTCGGTTTACTCTTTTATTTCAGGCGATGTTCCGATGGCTATCGGCATAGTTGTGCTTTATGTGTTTATCACAATCATGCGTCAGTTTATCGAGCCTAAGCTTGTGGCAGGGCAGTTGGGACTTCCGCCCTTTATTACAATCATGGGCATGTACGTGGGCATGCGTCTGTTCGGAATTATAGGAATTTTTGCAGTTCCGCTTACGATAATATTAATCAAACTTCTCAATGATGAAGGCATTATCCATTTATGGAAAAATTCAGAAGATGTAAAAGAAAAAGAAAATTCAGATAAAGAAAGTTCAGGTGAAGCAGATGATAACATTGAAAAAATATAAATTCTGGTTTCTTACAGGTTCGCAGGATCTTTACGGAGATGAATGCTTAAGACACGTTGCAGAGCATTCTGCAGAAATCGTGGACTACTTCAACAAATCAGGAAAATTTCCCTTTGAAATTGTTCTTAAGCCCACACTCATAACAAACGAAGTTATAAGAAAAACTTTCAACGAGGCAAACCTTGATAAAGAATGTGCAGGCGTTATCACATGGATGCACACCTTCTCACCTGCAAAATCATGGATTCTCGGACTTAAAGAGCTTAAAAAGCCGCTTCTTCATCTTCATACACAGTTCAATGAAGAAATCCCCTACGATAAAATCGACATGGATTTCATGAACGAAAACCAGTCTGCCCATGGTGACAGAGAGTATGCTCACATCCTTACAAGAATGGAAATTCCGAGAACTACTGTTGTGGGACACTGGAAAAATGAAAACGTTCAGGAGAAAATTGCTTCATGGATGACAACTGCCGTAGGCATTGTTGAAAGCAGTAATATCCGCGTTCTCCGCGTTGCTGACAACATGAGAAACGTTGCCGTTACAGAGGGCGACAAGGTTGAAGCACAGATTAAATTCGGCTGGGAAATTGATACATATTCAATCAACGATATATGGGAATATGTCCATGATGTAAAATCTGCAGATTTGCTTGCACTTGCTGACGAAATGTATGAAAAATACGATATCATAAATCTCGGAAACCGATCACCTGAAGAATTCAGACTGGCTGTTAATGATCAGGCACAGATTGAACTCGGCTTCGAAAAATTCCTTGAAGAAAAGAATTACCACGCAATTGTAACTCATTTTGATGACCTTGGAAATCTTTCACAGTTGCCCGGTCTTGCAATTCAGCGTCTTATGGAAAAAGGCTACGGCTTCGGTGCAGAAGGCGACTGGAAAGTTGCCGCTATGGTAAGACTTATGAAAGTTATGACTGCAGGCAAAAAAGATGCAAAAGGTACATCAATGCTTGAAGACTATACATATAACCTTGTGCCCGGAAAAGAAGGCATTCTTCAGTCACACATGCTTGAAATCTGTCCATCTATTGCTGACGGAAGAATCGGCATCAGAGTTGAGCCTCTTTCAATGGGCAACAGATCCGACCCTGCACGTCTTGTTTTCACTGCAAAGGAAGGCAAAGGTATTGCAGCATCTCTTATTGACCTCGGCACACGTTTCAGACTTATCATAAGCAAAGTAAACTGCAGAAAAACAGAAAAAGAAATGCCCAACCTTCCCGTTGCAACTTCTTTCTGGACTCCCGAGCCCGATTTCTACACAGGCATCGAAAGCTGGCTTATTGCAGGCGGTGCGCATCACACGGCATTCACCTACGACCTGACCGCAGAGCAGTTGGGTGCATGGGGTGAAGCGATGGGAATTGAAGTGGTTTACATCGACGAAAACACAGATATCCC
>JAZSFV010000077.1:0-7257 GCA_045532395.1 Acutalibacteraceae bacterium | reverse complement strand
CTTGTTCTTATGGTGCTTATCCTTATCTGCATGGCGGTAATGAATCACTTTTCAGGTGATGAGGAAGAAAGTTCAGGAGGTCTTATGCCATGAGTACGAAAATGAATTTTTCTTCCAAACTTTACCTTGCTTTGGTGTATTTTTTCCTTTATGCACCGATTTTAGTGCTTATAGTTTTTTCATTCAATTCATCTACAAGCACATCAGTCATGTCAGGCTTTTCTTTGAAATGGTATGGTGAACTTTTCCGTGATGCCGACACAATGAGTGCTATCAAGAACACTCTTTTAATAGCAGTCGTTTCTTCAGTGTGTGCAACGGTGCTTGGCACTGCCGCCGCAGTAGGAATTGACAAAATGAAAAGCAAATATGTCCGTTCGGCAATTATGAACACAACAAACATTCCCATGATGAATCCTGAAATCGTTACAGGTATTTCTCTCTTGCTTCTTTTCGTTTTCGGCTCAAAGCTTCTCGGAATGAAAAATGCATTGGGGCTTCATACTCTCATAATTGCTCACATTACATTCGTTTTACCTTATGTGATTTTATCAGTGCTTCCCAAACTCCGTCAGATGGACCATAATCTTTCCGAAGCGGCTATGGACTTGGGATGTACTCCCGTAAAATCTTTCTTCAAGGTTGTTCTGCCCTCAATAATGCCGGGTGTGCTTACAGGCTTTATCATGGCGTTTACACTTTCTCTTGACGATTTCGTTATCAGTTATTTTGTAAGCGGTCCGGAATGGCAGACGCTTCCCATCAGGCTTTTCTCAATGACTAAAAAACGTGTTAAGCCCGATATGTATGCACTTTCTACTTTGATTTTCTTCGTAATGCTTGTTTTGCTCATGCTTATCAATTTCATGCAGGCAAGAGGCGAGAAGAAAAAAGCAAAAGACAAATAATTAACTCGACAGGAGGGGTGATGATATGAAAAGGATTGTGTCGTTGTTTTTGGCAATAATTTTAATATTTTCATGTTCTGTAATTGCTTTTGCAGAGCAGTCACCGCTTACTGAAACAGAACTTCAGGCAAAATACAAAAAACTTGCAGGCACTTCCATTAACGTTTACAACTGGGGTGAATATATCTCAGACGGTAGCGAAGGTGCTATGAATGTAAACGAAGAGTTTGAAAAACTTACAGGTATCAAAGTAAACTATACTACTTATGAAACCAATGAATCAATGTATACCAAGCTCAAATCGGGTGGCGCAGCTTATGATATTATAATTCCCTCTGACTACATGATTCAGAGGCTTATCGAAGAAGATTATCTTGAAAAAATAAACTTCGATAATATCCCAAACTATAAAAATATCATGGACGAGTACAAAAACCTTTACTATGACCCGCAGAATGAATATTCAGTGCCTTATAACGTAGGTATGGTTGGTATCATTTACAACAAAACAATGGTAAAGGGAAATCCTACAAGCTGGAGTCTTATGTGGGATGAACAATATGCAGGGCAGATTCTTCAGTTCAATAACCCCCGTGATGGCTTTGCAAGTGCCATGTTTTTACTTGGTATTGATGTAAATACCCAGGACGAAAAAGAATGGCGCAGAGCATACAACAAGCTTATTGAACAAAAGGGTGTTGTTCAGTCTTATGTTTCCGATGAAATTTTCAATAAGATGGAAGCGGGAGATGCAGCTATTGCAGCATATTATGCAGGCGACTATCTTCTTATGAAAGACAACAATCCTGACCTTGAGTTTTATTATCCTGAAGAAGGCACTAATATTTTCGTGGATGCTATGTGTATCCCGAAAGGTTGTCAGAATAAAGAAGCGGCAGAGTTGTATATAAACTTCATGTTAAGTGAAGAAGTGGCTCTCGCTAACGCAGAATACCTTTACTATGCAACGCCCAATAAAACTGTTATCAATAATGAAAATTACAGTTTAAAAGGCAACCCAATTCTTTATCCCGACGAAGCAAGCAAACCGAAAACACAGTATTACCACAATCTTAATCCGTACACCTTGTCTTTGATGACAAAGCTGTGGTCTGAACTAAAAATTGAAGGTTCATCAAATTCGAGTGTTTATATAAAACTGGGCGTTACTGCAGGTGTCGGTCTTGCCGTGATTCTGTACACAACAATCAGGAAGAAAAAACGAGAAAAACTATACGACGTTTAAAATGTAGGGGAGGGTCTTTGTGCCCTCCCGATAATTTTGTAAAAAGGTGAATTTATGAAAACTAAACCCAAATCAATAGTATTACTTTTTCTTACTGCAATAATATGGGGCTTTGCTTTTGTTGCGCAGAAAGTGGGCGCACAGTATGTGGGAGCATTCACTTTCAACGGAATCCGTTTTGCTCTGGGTGCATTGTCTCTTTTTCCTGTTATACTTATTTTTGAGAAAGAAAAACAAACCAAAGAAAGTTTTAAGAAAACTTTCATAGCGGGTACAATCTGCGGCGCAGTTCTGTTTATAGCCTCAGCTTTGCAGCAGATGGGCGTTGAAATTACAAACAGTGCAGGCAAATCAGGTTTTATCACAGGGCTTTATACAGTTTTTGTGCCCATAGCCGCATTCCTTTTTATGAAGAAAAAGACAAATATTCTCACATGGGTTGGTGCAGTTTTAGCAGTAGGCGGGCTTTATCTTCTCTGCATGACCGGAAATGAAAAGGTAGGAATAGGCGACCTTGTGCTTCTTCTCGGCACAGTTTTCTGGACAATACATATCCTTGCTATTGATAAATATATGATAGACGGAATAAGCCCCTTAAGATTTTCGCAGATGCAGTTTGCAGTTTGTGCAATTCTTTCAATTATCTGTGCATTTATTTTTGAAGATATAAGCTTTGTAGGCATTAAGAGTGCACTTATTCCTATTCTTTACGGCGGTTTCATGTCAGTAGGCGTTGCTTACACTTGTCAGGTTTTGGGTCAGAAAGAAGCAGACCCCACATTTGCCGCAATCGTCTTGTCTACTGAATCTGTTTTCGGTGCAATCGGCGGAGTAATTTTAGCAGGGGAGACGATGACCGCTTCTGCATACATAGGTTGTGGTCTTATTTTCATAGGCATAGTATTATCACAACTTAAACTAAAAAAATCTGCCTGAAAGCCTTGCATTTTTAAAAGTATTGTGTTATCATATTCCAAACGCGATGAAAAAGAGAGTAAGTGTTTAAACCAATTTTCAGAGAGAACGGGACGTGGCTGAAATCCTGTTTATTTTGTAAAACACCGAAGTTCACTTTGGAGCGGCCGGCTGAAATAAGAGTAGGCTGAGACGTGTTTCCCACGTAAGCGGAGAAAGAGTGTTTGCTCTGTTACAGTGCAAAAATAAGGGTGGTACCGCGGAAGGTAATTTATGCTTTCGTCCCTTGTGTTGGGGCGGAAGCTTTTTATTTTGTAAAATTATGTTTGAAAGGAAGAATACCATGAAAGAAATGCTTGAAAGTATTGCAAGAGAAGCCAAAGCGGCGCTTGAACTTGCAGGGACAAAGCAGGAACTTGAAAACATCAGAGTTAAATATTTAGGTAAAAAAGGTGAACTTACTGCTGTTTTGAAACAGATGGGTAAGCTTACTCCCGAAGAAAGACCTGTTATGGGTCAGCTTGCTAATGAGGTAAGAGCTGCAATCGAAAGCCTTATCGAAGCAACAGATGAAAAAATCAAAAAAGAAGAACTCATCAAAAAACTTAAGGAAGAAAAAATTGACGTTACAATGCCCGGCAAAAAGTCAGCATTAGGTCACAAACATCCCCTTAATATCGTTCTTGATGAAGTTAAAGATATTTTCCTTGGTATGGGATTCGATATTGCAACAGGCCCTGAAGTTGAATGGGATTATTATAACTTCGAAGCTTTAAATATCCCCAAAGACCATCCCGCACGTGATACCCAGGACACATTCTATATCACAGAAAATATGCTTCTCAGAACACAGACATCTCCCGTGCAGATTCGTGTTATGGAAAAACAGGCTCCTCCTATCAGAGTTATCTCTCCCGGACGAGTTTTCCGTTCAGACGCAGTTGACGCAACACATTCTCCTTTATTCCATCAGATCGAAGGTCTTGTTGTTGATAAAGGCATCACAATGGGTGACCTTAAAGGTACTCTTGAAGCATTCGCAAAGAGACTTTATGGCGAAAACACAAAAATCCGTCTTCGTCCTCACCATTTCCCCTTTACTGAGCCTTCATGCGAAATCGACGTAACATGCTTCAAATGTGGCGGTAAAGGCTGTCCCATGTGTAAAGGAGAAGGTTTCATCGAAATTCTTGGTGCAGGTATGGTTCACCCCAAAGTTCTTAAGGCTTGCGGTGTTGACCCTGAAGTTTACAGCGGTTACGCTTTCGGCGTAGGTCTTGAAAGACTTGTTATGTTCCGTTTCGATATTGACGATATGAGATTACTTTACGAGAACGATATGCGTTTCCTCGGCCAGTTCTAATGAAAGGAGTGTCAGAATATGAATTTATCTAAAAAATGGTTAAACGATTATGTAGAACTTGATGTCAGCGACAAACAGTTTGCTGATGATATGACTATTTCAGGTTCAAAAGTTGAAGGCTTTGAAGCTGAAGGTGCAGAACTTCAGAATATCATCGTAGGTAAAGTTGAAAGCCTTGAAAGACACCCTGACTCTGACCATCTCTGGATTTGCCAGATTAATGTTGGTAAAGAAGAAAATATCCAGATTGTTACAGGTGCGCAGAATCTTGTAGCAGGTGATATTGTTCCCGTTGCTATGGATAACTCCGTTGTTTTCGGCGGTCATAAAATCAAAAAAGGCAAACTCCGTGGTGTTGAAAGTTGCGGTATGCTCTGCTCACTTGGTGAACTCGGCCTTACAATCCACGATTTCCCCTATGCAGTAGAAGACGGCATCTTCGTTCTTGGTGACGATTGCGATAAAACTCTTGGTATGGATATCCACCATGCAATCGGTCTTAACGACGTTGTTACTGAATTTGAAATCACATCAAACCGTTCAGACTGCTTGAGCATCATCGGCCTTGCAAGAGAAGCTGCAGCAACATTCGATAAAGAACTCAAAGTTTCTGCTCCCGTTGTCAAAGGCTCAGGGGGAGATGTAAATGAAATTCTTTCAGTTGCAATCGAAGAACCTGAAAAATGTTACCGTTACTGCGGTGCAGTAGTTAAAAATGTAAGAATCAAACCTTCACCCCGTTGGATCAGAGAACGTCTTCGTGCTTGTGGAGTAAGACCTATCAACAACATCGTTGACATTACAAACTTCGTAATGCTTGAATATGGTCAGCCCATGCATGCTTTTGACCTTCGTTACCTTGACGGCGGTAAAGTTATTGTAAGAAATGCACGTAGTGGTGAAAAGATCACAACTCTTGACGATGTTGAAAGAGACCTTACAACAGAAATGCTTGTTATCGCTGACGAAAACAAACCTGTTGCAGTAGCAGGTGTTATGGGTGGCGAATATAGCGGAATCATGGATGATACAACAACTATCGTTTTTGAATCTGCTTGTTTCAACGGTGTAAGCGTACGCAGAACTTCAAAAGCTCTTGGTCTTCGTACAGAAGCTTGCACAAGATATGAAAAAGAACTCAATCCCGCAAGCTGTGAAACATGCCTTAAACGTGCACTTGAACTTGTTGAGCTTCTTGATGCAGGTGATGTTGTTGACGGCATTGTTGACTGTTTCCCCACACCCAAAGAAGTTGTAAAACTTCCATTTGAACCCCAGTGGGTAAATGAATTTATCGGCATAGATGTAAGTGCTGATGAGCAGAAGAAAATGCTTGAAAAAATCGGCTTCACAGTTGAAGATGGTATGATTTATGCTCCCTATTTCAGAAACGATATTGAGCATAAAGCTGACGTTTCAGAAGAAATTGCAAGATTCTACGGCTATCAGGCAATCCCCAACAGAGAACTTTCAGGTGTTGCAAATGCAGCTCTTACAGATGAGCAGCAGCTTGAAAGACTTATCCGTTCAACATGCCTTGGTTGTGGTCTTACTGAAATTGAAACTTTCTCATTCATAAGCCCCAAATATTACGATAAAATCAATCTTCCCCAGGACAGTGAATACAGAAATTCAGTTGTAATCACAAATCCTCTTGGCGAAGATACAAGCGTTATGAGAACTAACGCAATTCCCTCAATGATGGAAGTAATTGCACGTAACTATAAAAACCGTAACGAAAAAGCATATCTCTACGAAATCCCCGTAGAATATACATGGAACGGTGCAGAAGAACTTCCCACAGAAAAACAGAAAATCGTTATCGGTATGTATGGTGACTGTGATTTCTTCTCACTTAAAGGTATTGTTGAAGAAATTCTTTACAAAACCGGTCTTTCAGGTTATGACGTTGAAGCAGTAACAGAAGACCCCACATTCCACCCGGGACGTACTGCTCGTCTTACAATTGATGGTGAAGAATTTGCAATCTTCGGTGAAATTCACCCTGCAGTTCTTGATAACTACGGCATTGGCGAAAAAGTTTACGTTGCAAGAATTGATATTGAAACAATCTTCAATAAAGGCAGAAAACCGAAGCTTTACAAGAAATTACCCAAATTCCCTGCAAGCACACGTGACCTTGCATTTGTTTGCGACAGAGATATCCCTGTTCTCACTCTCGAAAAAGCAATCAGTTCTGCTGCAGGCAAGCTTCTTGAATCAATTGAACTCTTTGATGTTTACATGGGTTCACAGATTGAAGAAGGCAAAAAGAGCGTTGCATATTCTCTCAGACTTCGTGCAGAAGACAGAACTCTTACTGATGAAGAGGCAGATAATGTTGTCAAAAAAGCAATAAAAGCCCTTGATAAACTTGGAATTTCTTTAAGAAGCTAAAATTTTGCCGTTAAATTTATCAAAAAAATATTAAAAAACCATTGTGTTATAACAAAATGTAGTGTATAATATACTTGATTGCGATACGGAGGTGTATTACTATGGACGACAGAACAATCAAATTTTCTATCAAAGCAGAGTGCGAAGATGAAGTGAGAAAGAACCTTACTTATGTCTACAACTCCTTGAAAGAAAAAGGATATAACCCCATTAATCAGATAGTAGGTTATATTCTCTCTGAAGACCCGACTTACATTACTACTCATAATAATGCACGTAGCGTAATTCGCAAAATCGACAGAGACGAGCTTATGCAGAAGCTTGTTGAAAACTATCTTAAAGATTAATAAAGGAGTTGTTCCAAATGGCTGACGAGAAAAAAGTTCAGGACGAATTTTTGATGTTCAGAGATAAGCCTATGGTGCGCT
>JAZSFV010000244.1:0-3691 GCA_045532395.1 Acutalibacteraceae bacterium | reverse complement strand
CCTTTTCCAGCCATTGTTTCAAGGAGAACAGTTGTTGTCATATCTTCGAATAATACACTATTCAGAGTGTTGGATATAAGTTCAATTCCTGTCTCCACACCTTGTCCTACGTGACTGCCGGGATGAAAATTATATAAATTGTTCGGAGTATATTCCATTCTTTTCAAATCATCCTCAAATACTTCAAGTGCAAATTCTCTTGTTCTCGGGTTGTCTGAACAGGCATTTAAAGTATATGGTGCGTGGGCAAGAATTTTAGCGAAATTGTTTTCTTTTGCTAAAGAATTAAACTCATTAACATCATTTTCATCTATTGCTTTTGCTTTGCCGCCACGCGGATTTCTTGTGAAGAATTGAAAAGTGTTTGCCCCAATGCTTTGAGCCTCATTTAACATGTGTACATAGCCGTCAGATGCTGATAAATGACATCCTATTTTAAACATACATATTACCTCGTTTTATGACTTTCAAGCAATCTGTTTTTCTCGTCCCATAATTTTTGAGAAAGATCAACGTAATAATCATGTGGATTTTCAAATCTTGTTACTTCATCCCAGAGAGTGTCGATTTGTGCAGCGCAATAATCACGCACTTCTCTTAAATCACGTTCTTTACCGATGAATTTACCGTTTTCAAAGATTTTTTCTTTAAGCGAAACTGATGTAAAGTTTTCGATAGTTTTTCTCTTCCATGTATGTTCGGGATCGAAAAGTTCATAGGGTTCTTCGTCGTTAATTGTTTCGTCAGCTAGTGTTATCAGGTCAGCCATTGCTTTGCCAGTTTCATTATCATATAATCTGTATACGTTTTTAAATCCGGGAGTTGTAATTTTAGCAACGTTTTCACTGATTTTAATTTTTGGAATAATATTGCCGTCATCATCTTCAACAGCAACTAGTTTATATACACCGCCGAAAACGGGTGTTGAAGATGCAGTAATAAGTCTTTCACCAACACCAAAAGAATCAACTTTTGCTCCTTGCATAAGCATATCTCTGATAATATATTCGTCGAGAGAGTTTGAAGCGACAATTTTACAATCTTCAAATCCTGCTTCATCGAGCATTTTTCTTGCTTTTTTTGAAAGATATGTTATGTCACCACTGTCGATTCTGACACCCTTCGGACGGAATCCACGGGGGAGAACCTCTCTTTTGAATGCTTCTATTGCATTGGGAATGCCAGATTTAACAACATTATATGTGTCTATAAGAAGAGTACAATTATCAGGATATTCTCTTGCGTATGCGCAGAAAGCATCGAGCTCTGTGTCAAACATCTGAATCCAGCTATGAGCCATTGTGCCAAGGGCAGGTACGCCAAAAAGACTATCAGAAATCGTACATGCAGTTCCCACACAACCGCCTATATATGCCGCTCTGGCACCAAGGATTGCACCATCATATCCTTGAGATCGTCTGGAGCCAAACTCCATAACGCTTCTTCCTTGTGATGCTCTGACAATACGATTTGCTTTTGTTGCAATAAGGCTTTGGTGGTTAATTGAAAGCAGAATCATTGTTTCGATGAATTGAGCCTGAATAACAGGTCCTTTAACTGTAACTATCGGTTCACCGGGGAAAATAGGTGTACCTTCTCTGATAGCCCATACATCGCATTTAAATTCGAAATTTCGGAGATAGTCCAAAAATTCTTCACAAAAGCCTTTTGTTCTTAAATACGCTATGTCTTCTTCAGTGAATTTTAAATTTTTAAGATAATCAACCATTTGTTCAACGCCGGCCATTATTGCAAAACCGCCTTTATCCGGTATTGTGCGGAAGAACATATCAAAATATGCAGTTTTTTCACCCATTCCGTTTTTGAAATAGCCGTTTGCCATTGTCAATTCATAGAAATCAAACAACATTGTTAAGTTACGAGCATTTTCTGAAGCCATAAAATCAGAACCTTTCATTTATACTTATATTAATTATACACTGATTTACAGAAATTTCAATCATTGATAATAATTTAACGGATACATCAAATAAGACATATCCGTTAGTATATTATTCTTTTACAACCTGTGGAGGGCTAGGGATGTAGAATGCAATATTAATCGCGTGGTCCGCAACTCTTTCAAAGTCAGTTATTGTATTTACAAACAACATACCGCCTTTTGTATCACATTTTCCTTTGTTCATACGCTTGATATGATTATTGTTTGCCTGGTCGTGTAAATCATCGATAAATTCTTCAAGATATACTGCATCCTTTGCTTCATCGTAGGTTGCAGATTGTTTTCTGAAAATTTCAATTGATTTGTCAAGAAGATCTTCAATATTTTTGATCATTTCTTTCAATTCGGAAATTGCGTCGTCTGATAATACAGGTTTGTTTTCAATCCTGTATGCGGTGGCTTCAGCCAGGTTTGTAGCATGGTCACCAATACGTTCTATATCGGTAATTGCATGGAACAAACTACTTATATATTCAGTGTCTTGTTCGCTTATGTCAAGGTTATTGATTTTAACAAGATATGGTGTGATACTGTGGTTGAGGAAGTTGATAAGTTCTTCCGTTTCCTCAATTTCTTCAAGGTCTTTTGTGTCAATGTTTATAAAAGCATTAGCAGCCTTGATAAAGTTTTCTTTTGCAAGTTCTGCCATTCTGATAACTTCGTTTCCGGCCTGTTTAACCGCAAGGGGAGGAGTAGAAAGAATACGCTCGTCAAGATATGACAATTGAGGTTCTTTTGAAAGCTTGTCCTCTTTGTCGGGAATAATCCGACATGATAATTTGACAAGTTGGTTTGAAAACGGGAAAAGAAGTAAAGTGCTGACAACATTGAATATAATATGAGCAACAGAAATCTGAGTAACTGTATTTCCGGGAGCAATTTTTTCGAGTATATCGTAGAAAGATATAGGGAGATTGTTTGAAACTAGTGCAACTGCAACAAAAATGGCAGTACCAAAAACATTGAATAACAAATGGATAATAGCAGCACGTTTGGAGTTGTTTTTACTGCCTGCAGAAGAAAGCAAAGCAGTAATAACTGTACCGATGTTCTGACCGAAGAGAACAAACACAGCAAATTCTATCGGAACGAGGCCTTTAAGGGCGAGCGCCTGTAAAATACCTATACTTGCCGATGAACTCTGAATTATTGCAGTGAAAACTATACCAATCAGAATGCCGATAAAGGGATTGTTAGCTTTAATCATAAAATCAATAAAGAATTTTGAATCTCTTAATGGCTCCATAGCGCTTGACATTACATCCATGCCCATAAATAATAATCCGAAACCGGCTATAATTTCGCCAACGTGCGTGAGAAATTTTTTCTTTGCAAAAACAAGAAGAATAGCACCGACAAAAATAAAAACTGGTGCAAGGTCGGATAAATTAAGTGCTATAAGCACACTTGTAACAGTAGTACCGATGTTAGCACCCATTATTACGCCCGTAGCCTGCACAAGGTTCATAAGTCCTGCATTTACAAAGCCAACTACCATAACAGTGGTTGCTGATGAACTTTGAATTAAGGCGGTAATAATTATACCAATAAGTACCGCCATAAATTTATTTGAAGTAACTTTATCAAGTAATGATTTAAGTTTGCTTCCGGCAGCCATTTCAAGACCTTGTCCCATGATTTTAATACCATAAAGGAAAAGTCCGACACCACCAAAAAACATCAATAAACCAAAAATGTCCATCAATATCACCTCATAAATACTATACA
>JAZSFV010000019.1:0-2930 GCA_045532395.1 Acutalibacteraceae bacterium | reverse complement strand
TGGTCAAAGGATCCGATCATCGGGACTGAAAACAGCAGAAGATACTACTATCAGTGGTACACAGGCACTAAATGGAGCGATGCATACGAATATACATCAAAATCATCTGACAGCTACAAAATGATGGTTATCGGCGACATTCAGATTGGCGGACAGACAGACGAAGCAACAAAACAGGCTGACGACGGATACACATGGAATAACGTGCTTGCAGAAGCATTAAGCAAAAATGACGATATTGCTTTTCTCCTTTCTCCCGGTGATAACACTTCAACAGGTAAAGGTGACAGCGAATGGCAGACACTTCTTACTCCTGAATTGGTAAGAAACATTCCCATGGCTCTTGCAATCGGCAACCACGATAAGAAAGGCATGAAATACGACTATTTCACCCACATGCCTAACGAATTCTACGGCAAATATTTCACAGGTCTTGACAGAGATTTCTATTTCAGATACGGTGATGTGCTTTACCTTGTTTTTGACGCAACATCAGCAAGTGCAGCAGACCACATGGCTATGGCGAAAAAAGCCGTTGAAGAAAACCCTGACGCAAAGTGGAGAATCGCAGTAATGCATCAGGCACTTTTCGGCCCTGCATACAGTTCTCTCGACCCCGAAACAGGAATACTTCTCAACGCAGTTTTCACACCTATTTTCGACTCTTACGACGTTGACCTTGTGCTTACAGGACACAGCCATCTTCAGGGACGCTCACACTTCATGTATGAAAGCATGATTATAGGCAGGGCAGAATCAGGCAAAAACTACACTAACCCCAGAGGCACAGTTTACCTTAACTCAAACGCAGTGTGTGACCAGGGACACATCGACCTTCCCTTACCCCACGTTGCTTATGAGTTTGTAGCAAACGATGTAACTACATATACAACACTTGAGTTTGAAGGCGACACAATGACAATCAAGACTTTCCGCGGCGATAACAGCGAGCTTCTTGATGAACTTTCAATCACAAAAACAAAAGAAGCAGACGGTCAGTCAATCTTAAATAAATTCCACAGAATTCTGTATAAGTTTGTTGAACTCTGCGGACGTATTTATCAGGAAATTGATAAAATAGTTGTTGCTAACAGAGGCGGACATTTTTAATCAAACTGTTTAATTAACAACGAAACTTGTTGACATACTTGTAACGGAAGTGATATATTACTTCTGTTACAAGTATTTTTTTAGGTGGTGTTTTTATGAAAAAGATTTTCACTAAAACAATAGCTCTCTTACTTGCACTCACACTTACTTTTTCTCTCATGGTTGTAAGCGTTTCTGCAGAAGAAAAGACGGCTGCTCAGGCACTTGAGGAGCTTGACAAAAACATTCCCATTATCGAAATCCCCGGTTTCGGTGACCAGCCGATTTACAAAGGTCTTTCAACAGAAACTGAAGAAGACGACGTTGATATATGGTCTTTCCCCGCAGACATGCTTGTGGGTACTATTTTCAAACATCTTCCCAACGTTATTTTCTCTGTGGCTTTCGGGAAATACAACAGACTTGACGAATCCTTTTCAGATATTCTCGGCACAATTTTCGGCTCTGTAGCCTGCGATAACAACGGTGTTCCTTCTCCCGATTCAGGTGTTAAATACCGTGAGCCTGTTGTTGCGAAAGAAGAATACGGCAAAGAAAACAGTTACTATTTCGGCTACGACTGGCGACTTGATATGCACACAATTTCTGTTCAGCTTGACGAATTTGTAGAAGAAGTTCTTGAAGTAACAGGTGCAGAAGAAGTCGGTCTTGTTTCTTTCAGCATGGGTGGTGCAGTAATGCTTACTTATCTTTATGAGCAGTATTATATTGCTTCTCCTGAAGAACGCACAAAAATCCACTCTGCAATTTTCCTTTCAGGTGCTATGAACGGCGTTGAATGTTGCGGTGACCCATTCTCAGGAAATATTAACTTCACTTCGAAATCACTCTTAAGAATGCTTTTTGATTTAGTTCAGGAAAATGAAAACACAGCATGGCTTGGCGGACTTATGAAGCTTGTTTACGAAAGTAAAATTTTCGAACCGCTCATTTCATTTACAAACGATGAACTTATCCCCAACCTTAACGGTATGGCAGGAAACGCAGTTTTAAAAACCATCGGCACAGTGCCTGCTTTCTACGGGCTTATGTCCACAGAAAATTACTATGCAACTGAAAAATTCCTTTTTGACACTCCCGAAAAACAGGAAACATACAAAGGTATTCTCGAAAAAAGCAGATACTACCACGACAACGTTCAGGCAAACAAAGATAACATTATAGAAATGTTTATTGCTGACGGCAAAAACTTTGCAATCGTTTCGGAATACGGCTATAACATGTTACCCGTAACTTCAGATAACGACAGAATGTCTGACGGCATGATAGGTACTTATGGCACAAGCTTCGGCGCAACCTGCGCAGAAGTTGACAAAACTTTAGGCGAAAATTATGTTCAGGCAAAAGAATGTGAGTGCGGTGAAAGCCACATTTCTCCTGACAACCAGATTGACGCTTCAAGTTGCAGATATCCTGATATCACATGGTTTGCAAAAGGTCTTAAACATGAAGATGACGACAAATATTTTGCAGATTTTGTAGACCTGATTACATACAGTGAAGAACAGATTACAGTACATACTTACTCTGACCTTCCCCAGTATCTTATAAACCTTGATGATACCTGTCTTGTTCCTATGACTGCTGAAAACGGAGGAAAGAAAATCCCATTTGACATCGGCATCATTGATTTCTTTAAAAATCTTTGGAAATAAGTAAACAAAAAGCAGAGTTGAAAATGAACAAGTCCAGTAAAAACGGACAATAGTAAAAAAGCACCTCCTATGGTAGAATTAAAGAACTACCATAGGAGGTTTTGTTATGTCAGGAATAAAAGGGATGAAAATGTACCCACAAGAAATAAGAGAAAAGATATTCAC
>JAZSFV010000105.1:0-5801 GCA_045532395.1 Acutalibacteraceae bacterium | reverse complement strand
AAAATGAGTTGGTTTGATGATTTTTTAAACAAGGTGGAGTTTATACGTCATCTTCGCATGATACCGTTTCTTATATCGGTTTCAATGGGGATTACTTCATTGATTTCACCTTTTTCAGGCGATACTCTTACACATAAGTTTGAGAAGCCTGATGGAGCACCTTACGCCGGCGAAACAATGGAAATTACTGAAGATTATGTTATCGTAATCGGCGAAAATGCATCTTCATCAGAAAAGAATGCAGCAGAAAAACTTAAAGGTTATTTTAATCAGATTAGCGGTGTTTCTCTTGAAATCGTTACTGATTCAGCAGAAAAAACAGCCCGTGAAATCATCGTGGGTGAAACAACACGTGAAGGTAACGGCTATACAATCGACCGTGAAAACCTTGGTGAAGATGGTGTTGTTATCAAAACAGTAGACGAATCTGTTGTTCTTTCGGGTGCAAAACAACGCGGTGCGATTTACGCTGTGTATACTTTCCTTGAAGAATATTTCGGCTGCAGATGGTTTACGCATGACCTGACAGTTATCCCTGAAGCAGAAAAACTCCTTATTCCGAAAAATATTGATTATACCCATGTTCCTGCAATCACTTTCAGAGAAACTGACTGGATAAGTCCGGCAAAGAGTAACGAATATAAAGCTGCAAACAAACTTAACGATAACGTTTACGGCGTTATTTCTGAGGAATACGGCTCAGGTATTTCTTATGCAGGCTCCTTTGCACATACGATGGCGTATCTTGTAGATACATCACTTATTGAAACTGAGCCTGAAATTTTTGCATACGGTGTAAAAACACGAACAAGAACAACAGACCAGCTCTGCCTGACAAATCCCAGAACTCTTGAGCTTACAATAAAAGGTGTACGCAAATGGCTGGAGGAAAACCCCGATGCCAGGATTATTTCAGTTACACAGAACGATAATCAGAACTATTGTGTGTGCGAAAACTGTAAAAGGGTTGATAAAGAAGAAGGCAGTCAGTCAGGCACAATGATTCGCTTTGTGAATGCTATTGCTGACGACATCAAAGAAGATTATCCTGATGTTATGGTCGATACTTTTGCTTATCAGTACACACGCAAACCACCGAAAATCACTGTTCCCCGAGATAACGTAATTGTCCGTCTCTGCTCTATTGAATGTAAATTCTCAACACCTCTTGACAGCGGTGTATGCAAAGAAAACGACAAATTTGTAGAAGACATCAGAAAGTGGAGCGAAATCTGCAACAATCTTTTTGTATGGGACTATACAACAAACTACGCTCACTACCTTGCACCTTTTGCAAACTTTGATGTTCTTCAGGCAAATATGCAGTTCTTTGCTGAAAACAACGTAATAGGTCTTTATGAAGAAGGAAACTACACAGCAGCAGAATCAGACGGTGAGTTTGCTGAACTTCGTTGTTATCTTCTTTCAAAACTTATGTGGGACCCTTACTGTAATGTGGATAAACACATGTATGAATTCTGCGAAGCTTATTACGGCGACGGTGCTCAGGGAATAATTGATTTTATTAATTTCATGGACGAAAACAGTGGCGGTATTTCCGTTGACCTTGAGCCGTGGTGGATAACTCCCATTCCTAACAGAATTGACATAAGAGAAGGTCTTACAATCTATGCACCCATAACAAGCCAGTCGCTTCTTCGTGTGAAGAAAAATGAAGTTGCACAAGTTGACGCTATGTGGCAGGTTGCCAAAGATGGTGCAAAAACAGATAGGCAGCTTCAGAATGTTTTAAGAAGTGAACTTTGCTGGAGATATTGGAAAGCCTGTGCGAGAGCAGGAGAATTTGATACCGATAATAATGAAGAAGTAATAGAACTCAACAAAGCTCTTTATAACGATTTTGTGAAATTCGGCATAACAAGACTGTCTGAAGGTCAATTCGGTGTAATAAAAGAGGAGATAGATTTTTCATTGTCACCAAATAAATGGAAATAAATATTTACTGAAATTAAAAAAATGCTTTTAAAATGGCAGAATATGTGTTATAATATTATTTACTAGTTTTAGGAGATGTTTATTTGTATGTATGATATAGCAGTAATTGGTGCAGGTCCTGCAGGCTTAACTGCGGCACTTTATGCGCTCCGTGCAGATAAAACTGTGGTTGTACTTGAAAAATCTGCATTCGGCGGTCAGATTACTTTTTCGCCGAAGCTTGAGAATTATCCCGGCACGGGTACTCTCAGCGGTAATGAATTTGCAGAAAAGCTTGTTGAGCAGGTGCTTGAGCAGGGCGCAGATATCGAGCCTGAAAATGTTCTTTCAGTTTCAAAGAACGGTGAAATTTTTGTTGTGACCACTGAAGATTCAGAATATGAAGCAAAAAGTGTTATTGTTGCTACCGGTGCACGTCACAGAATGTTAGGGCTTGAAAACGAAGAAAACCTTGTAGGCAACGGAATCTCTTTCTGCGCAGTATGCGACGGTGCTTTTTACAGAGATAAAACAGTTGCAGTAATCGGCGGAGGAAACTCTGCTTTGCAGGAGGCACTTCTTCTCAGTACACTTTGTAAAAAAGTTTATGTTGTGCAGAATCTTGCTTTCCTTACAGGTGAAGAAAGACTTGCAAAAGACCTTGAATCAAAAGAAAACGTTGAAGTTATTCTTTCAAATGTTGTTTCAGAATTCAATGGCGAAGATGAACTTCAGTCTATCGTCATCAGGAACACAGAAACAAATGAAGAAAAAACACTTGACCTTGACGGCGTGTTTATCGCGATTGGTTTGATACCGCAAAATGAAGCATTTGCGGAATTCATAGACCTCGACTCTTACGGCTATGCCGATTCGGGCGAGGATTGCACCACCAAGACAGAAGGTATTTTTGTTGCAGGTGATTGCAGAAAGAAAAAAATACGTCAGGTAGCTACCGCTGTGGGTGACGGTGCTGTTGCTGCACTTGCTGCTTGTAATTACATTGACGAAAAATTTAAAAACTGAGAGGTAAAAACACAATGAAAAAGAAGTTAGTTAAAATCATTGCACTTATCATGTCTTTTGCATTAGTTTTAAGTGCAGGTGCTGTAGTTCCTTCAATGGCTACAGAAGAACCCGTTCCGGAAGTAAGCGCAATTGAAAAAGGTTTCTTTGACTTTACAGACATTCTTGTAAATGGTCTTGTAAGTGCAATTGCTTCATTTATTCCCAAGCCTCAGGGTTGGGTAAACGAAGCAGACTATGTGAGCGAATATGTACCTGCAGGTACTGCTACATTCCTTGATGCTCCCGCAGCAAATGCACAGTGGTCTATCGGTTATGCACAGAACTCAATTATTGAAGGACGTCACGTAATCGGCAACGAGCATTTTGTTTCAGGAGGTATTGCAATCAACCCCAAATATCCTACAGAAATCGTTGACGATTCAAAAGTACGTGTAATTGCTATGAACGATGGTTCAGGCAGAGGTACTGTTGTGTTTGCGGTTATTGACGCTTATGGTCTTGCAAATAACGACGTAAAAGAAATCCGTAAGAGAATCGATGAATTTGCTAAAGAAAAGAACATTGTAAGTGTTAACGTTGCAGTTCTTCATCAGCACAGTGCAGTTGATACATTCGGCATGAATGGTGATATTCTCAAAGCAGTTTTCCTTAATCCTTTCTGCAACCTTATCAACGGTATCTTCGGTTCAGAAATTCTTAAACTTCACAATGGTAAAAACGATGGTTTCCAGAATAACCTCTTTGATGTAACAGTAGACACAATCGAAACTGCAGTTGCACAGATGAAACCCGGTAAACTCATGTATGGTACAGTTGACGTTTCAGAATATTTAAACGATAAGCGTCCTCCTTATGCACTCCAGAAAACTCTCAACCGTTTCCGTTTTGTTCCCGATGATGCATCAGCAAAAGAAATCTGGTTCTCAACATCAGAAATTCACTGCGTAGGTAACGGTGTTCAGGGTACACAGATTACTGCTGACTATCCCTATTACATGGAAAAATACATAAACGAAAACGAAAATGCATACTTCATGCTCCTCCTCGGTGCAGAACTTGCAACAGGTCAGCGTCACGAACCCTTTGAAAGCGAAATTCCCGAAGGAACAGAAGGCTACATGGTTCTTGGTGAAAAACTCGGCGAAAAACTTGCTTCTATTGAAGAAGAAAGAGAAATCGCTCCTCTTCTCAACATCGCTCACAAAGAAGTAATGTTCGGCATTGAAAACCAGATTATGTATCTTGCAGCTAAAGCAGGTCTCTTTGAAAACCAGGCAGTTATCACTGAAGAAGGCGTTAAAGTTGTTTCAGAAATCGGTTATATGGAAATCGGTACTGATTTGGCAGTTGCTCTTGTTCCTGGCGAACTTGAAGCATCAATCGCTTACGGCGGTGGTCTTACTTCAGACGATGCATGGAGAGGCGAAGACTGGCAGTATGATTCAATTAAGGCTATGGTAGGCGACAGAGAACTTCTTGTATTCGGTCTCTGCAACGACCAGGTGGGTTACATTGTTCCCACAAACGACTACATGCCTATGCTCTGGGAAGACAGCAAATCAATCGAATTTGTTTCTCTCGGCAGCCAGACAGCAATTACTTACATTGAAGCACTCACTTCTCTTATAAACTCAAAATAAGTTATTTTTTAAAAGGTGATGTTCGTAATGAACATCACCTTATTTTTTTGCTGTTTTTATTGAAAAGAATATGTTTTGTATGATATACTTGTTTCATAACCATCAGGGGAGGTTTTAATTTATGAAAGCGAAAATGACAATTGCAAAAGAATTAAAAGTAGGTAATATTGACAGAAGAATGTTCGGCTCTTTCGTTGAACATTTGGGACGTGCCGTTTACGGCGGTATATATGAACCGGGTCACGAAACTGCAGATGAGGATGGTTTCAGAGGTGACGTTATCAGGCTTGTAAATGAACTTGATTTGCCGATTGTACGTTATCCGGGTGGTAACTTTGTTTCAGGCTACGATTGGGAAGACGGCGTAGGTCCTGTTGAAAAAAGACCTCAGAGACTTGACCTTGCTTGGGGAACAACAGAGCCTAATACTTTCGGTACAAACGAATTTATGAAATGGTGTCAGAAAGCAAAAACTGCGCCTATGATGGCTGTAAACCTTGGAACAAGAGGTCCTGACGACGCACGTGCTCTGGTTGAATACTGCAATCTTAACACAAACACAAAATATGCAAAAATGAGAAAAGACCATGGTTACGAAAAGCCCTGGGATGTAAAACTCTGGTGTCTCGGCAACGAAATGGACGGTAACTGGCAGATGGGAGCAAAAACTGCCTACGAATACGGCAGAACTGCACTTGAAGCATCAAAACTTATGAAATGGGTTGACCCGTCAATCGAAACTGTACTCTGCGGTTCTTCAAGCAGAAATCAGAAAACTTTCGGAGAATGGGAAACAACTGCTCTTGATATTGCCTATGACAGCGTTGATTACCTTTCTCTTCATCAGTATTACGGCAACAGTGCAAAGGATACGGAAACTTTCCTTGCTCTTTCAACTGAGCTTGATGAATTTATTTACAGCGTTATCTGCGTTTGCGACTATGTAAAAGCAAAGAAACGCAGCAAGAAAAAGATAATGCTCTCATTTGACGAGTGCAATGTGTGGTATCATTCCTGGGGTGCACCCTTTGAAAAATGGTCAGTTGCACCCGGTCTTCTTGAAGATATATATAACTTTGAAGATGCTCTTGTGGCTGCTTGTATGCTTATCACTCTTCTTCGCCATGCAGACAGAATCAAGGTTGCCTGTATTGCGCAGCTTGTTAATGTTATTGCACCTATCTTTACAAAAACAGG
>JAZSFV010000124.1:0-3054 GCA_045532395.1 Acutalibacteraceae bacterium | reverse complement strand
TAATTATTGCTACCATAAGGTGCTTTTTTGTGCTGTCCGCACAATTTGGGGCGGTTCATATTTTCAGTCGCTTTATTTTTTTACATCTGTTCTAAAATATAATTTTTGACATTTTCCAACTTGCTTTTTTTCCATTCTTCTTTTTCTGCTTCTTCTGCAAGAGGGACGAGAATGAAAAAGTCAAGAGTTTCACCAGGTACACGGCCTGTTCTTAATGGTTCACGGAAATGCTCAGCCCATTCTTCTTCAGTTGCATCTTTGAAACGTGCAGGGTTTAAATAAGTCATCTGCCTCTTTGTAGCGTTTATGTGCATTTTGGCGGAAAGGGGAGAAAGAAGTCTGAAATCTTCTTCCTGAACATCGACGAAAATTCTCGGCAAATCTGCTTTTCTGACGTATTCTTCTCCGCGGACAATTTCAAGCCCCATTGGCTCCCATGTAAAACTTTCCGCTGTGAAATTGAGTTTCACAAGCAAACCGAATTCTGTATTATACTGCGAACGCTGATAGTCAGTATCGAAAATAAAATTGCCGAGTGAATAAAAAATTATTTTATCGCCTACTGTCTCGTAATTCATCGGAACGTGAGGGTGGTGAGCAACAACAATGTCGGCACCCATTTCGAGATATTTATGGTATCTTTCTCTTGTGTAAGGTGAGGGAAGTGGAGTAAATTCTTCGCCGGCGTGAGCAACAACAATACACCAACGGCACTGTTTTTTGATTTCATTTATTGTGTTCTGAATTTCATCAAGGTCGCTCCAACTGTAGCAACCGGCCTTGTTTTCATCTGCCTTTCTGCAAGCACGCTGATAGCCAACGCCAAATATTCCTATTCCGTCTGCTTCATCCAGAATAACGGGTTTTCTCGCTTCAGAAATATTCATTCCGGCGCCTATGGTTTTAACGCCCATTTCCTTTGCAATATCGAGTGTTGATGTAATGCCGTATTCCCCTGCATGCATAATATGATTGTTGCAGATGTTCCATATATCAGCATGCATTTTTTTGAAAACTTTTGTAGCCTCAGGGTCAATGGTGTGAAGAAGCTGCTGAACACCGTCTTTTGTTGTGTTTGTTTCCACAGGTGCTACAGGACCTTCAACATTTGCAATTACATGGTCGGCACTGTGTAGAAACTGAAGAACTTCTTCTGACAAAAGATTTTCGTCGTTCCATTTGCCGTACATATATCTGTCAAAACCGATATCGCCGGTAAAGACCAAAGAAGATTTATCTTTCATATTGTAAATCCTTTCAAGTTGTTGTTTATAGTATACCATGTCAAATAAAAAAGAGCAAGGTTGAAAAATATACTTGCAATTTTTTCAGTATATGGTACAATTATATGGTAATAAAAATTTGAGGAGGATAATATGAAAATTAATGAAATGCTGCACAAGTTGTTCGGCACAACTCCGGGCAAAGGCGTGCAACCAAAAGAAGCTATTGCATATAGCGTGACCGGTATCGGTCAGAACTTCATTTGTACAATTGTAGGTTCATATCTTACTGTTTTCCTTACAGATGCGTTGCTTTTCGGCGCAGACGGTGTAATGATAGGCTCTATGAAAGGTGTTATGGCTGTTGCATGGCTTATGCTTGCTACTCGTATCTTTGACGCATTTAACGACCCGATTATGGGTAGTGTTGTTGATAAAACACGTACTAAATGGGGCAAATGTCGTCCGTATCTTAAATGGATGGCAATTCCTATCGGCATCACTACAATCCTCTGCTTCCTTCCCATTTATGAAGCAGAAGCAATGTCATCGTTCTTTATAATTGCAGTTGTTTATGTTATCTGGTCTATGGTTTATACCGTTGCCGACGTTCCTTACTGGGGACTTTCAACCTGCCTTACAAACGATACGACTGTCAGAGGTAATATCCTTACAGTTGCACGTCTTGCTTGTACATTAGGTGCAGGTATTGTTACTGTTGGTGTTCCTTTTATCACTGATGCACTTACAAAGAAATTCAAATATACTGCTGCAGATATTCAACTTATCATGCAGGATAAAGGCGTTGACGCTGAAGGTGCAAAAGCATTTATAGGTACAGTTAAAAATGCATTTGTTAATCAAAATGCAGACACTCTTAAATGGACCTATTTCATCTGTGCAGTTGTGTTTGTTGTTGTGGCAATGCCTATGTTCTTCTACGGCTTTAAAAATACAAAAGAACGTTTCACAGCAGAGGGCGAAGCTCCTTCATTTGGCCACAATATCAAACTTCTCTTCAAAAATAAGAAACTTCTTCTTATCGTGCTTTCGGGTATCCTTGGCGGTGCAAGAATGGTTTATACCTACACAGGCGGTTTGTATTTTGCAAAATACATTCTTCAGAACGAAGGTCTCTATGGTATTATAACTCTTCTTGTTGTTCCCGGCGGTCTTGTGGCATCACTTCTCGTGCCTTGGCTTACTAAGAAAATCACAAAGAAATATACATATATTGCAGTGCACCTTTTCGGTGGCATAGTTATGGCTGTTATGTATTTCGTTGGCTACGACAGACCGTGGAAACTTATCGTTTGCGCAATCGGACTTATTCTTCTCGGTATTCCTCAGGGTGTTAACAACATCATGACTTATGCTATGATTGGTGACACAGTTGACTACCTTGAATGGAAAACAGGTGAACGTGGTGAAGGTATCTGCTTCGCTATGCAGACACTTATCAACAAAATCGGTATGGCAGTCGGTGCATTCATCGGTATTATCGCTCTCAATGCTGCCCAGATTAACACAAAAACAGGTGTTGTAGGTGCCCCGCAGGCATTGTGGAACATGCTTATCCTTTCAGGTGTTATCAGTATGTTTGCTTGTGCAGTTCCCATTTTCTTCTATACAATTACAGAAAAACGTCAGAGAGAAATGGTTGCTGAAATCGAAGCAAGAAAGTCTCTGAATAAATAATTTAACGTTAAGAGCAGTTGGCAATAAGTCAACTGCTCTTTTTTTGGTGTCTTAAGACGTGGAAATAAACCCCTGGTTCTACCAGGGGTGGAAAAAGGCTTCAGCAAAGACAAAAGGGGCGAGCTCAAAGCAA
>JAZSFV010000253.1:0-9404 GCA_045532395.1 Acutalibacteraceae bacterium | reverse complement strand
AGCCTCGATGGTATGAACATCGTTTCTGTCAAATGAAAGTGTGTTGTAAAGTGTAACTTTCTTGTCTGCCTTTGCAGTGATTTTATCTGTATAAGTGCATATTGCATTTTTGTAGTTTTCAAGAAGCTCGTCCATTTCTTCATTGAACACTTCGTAAACTCTGGGAATTGATGTGCCGGGAAGAATATCGTGGAACTGATTTTTAAGAAGAACTTTAAGCCATTTGTCTGCGTTTTCACTTTGCTTTTCCTGGGAGAGAACATTGAAGTATTCCATATTGCGAAGTGCAAATTCTGCTTTTCTGTTCTTTCTCTTTACATCGTGCATCTGTGTAAGAGTGCCGCGGTGAAGTTCAAGGTAAAGTTCACCGTCGTAAACAGGAAGGTCGTCCTGAATTTCTTCAAGCTTCTTCATGAATGCACTTGCTGAACATTCTTCAACTTCGGGCATACCTTCGAGCTTCTTGATTCTGCGTGCAGCTTCAAGCATTGAGTAAGAAGGTCCGCCGCCACCGTCACCAACGCCGAAAGCGTGGAGTCTTAAATCGCTTGTTTCTTTAAGTGGCATTTCCTTGATAAGGTTGATGCCTGCGTCAACATCAGGAGCACGATGGATTCTGTTGAAATGAGTAAGAACTGAACTGCCGTCAATACCTTTCCATGTGAAACTGATAAACGGGAAGTTGTTAAGTTCGTTCCATGCAAGCTTGGTTGTGTAGAAATATTTACAACCGCAACCAAGCATAATCTGGGGGATGTTGCCGTTGTAGCCGAATGTATCGGGGAGCCAGAAACTGTCAGAAGTGTAATCGAAGTTTTCTCTTGTAAACTGCTGGCCTTTAAGGAACTGTCTTACCATCAATTCACCTGAAGTAATGTTACAGTCGCATTCAACGTAAACACCGCCGTTAGGCTCGTATCTGCCCTCTGCAACACGTTTCTTCATGTCTGCAAAAATTGTGGGATAATAGTCTTTCATCCATTCGCAGTGAAGAGCTGAAGACTGCATAAAGCGATATTCAGGATATTCTTCCATAAGAGCAAGTGCGTTAGAGTAAGTTCTTGCACATTTTCGCATTGTTTCTGAAGCGGGCCAGAGCCATGCTGTATCCATGTGTGAATGTCCTGTAAGGCAGAGTCTGCCGAAAATGCTGTTGCCCTTGCCTTTGAACATTTCCTGAGTTATTTTAAGTGAATCTTCAACTGATTTGTGCCAGATTTCATAGGGAGTGCTCTTGGGGTCAAGAATAAGCACGTTGAGAACTTTTTCAAGTGTTTTCATAGCGCGGTATTTAAGGAAGTTTGATTCGTGACCCAGTTCAACAGCCTGAGAAATCTGTGTCATGTCAAAAACAAACTGATGAATTACTTCATCTCTTACGCAGATGTCAACGCCTTTATAGGTTTGTCTGTAACTCCAGGGTTCAATGTCAGGATATTCGTAGTTTTCATAAACTGAAGTACCTGCACAGAAATGGCCTGTGTAGCATTCAAATGCAAGGTCCCATTTCTTGCCTTTTTCGCTTGTGCCGATTCTTCTTACACAATGTCCGGGTCCTGTGAATGTTGAGCCTTTGATGTTGAAAAGACCTTTCGGTTTTCCGTCTACGAAAAACAACTGCTCAATACCGCCTGCGTGAGAAACTGCATAAATTTCCTGACCGTCATATTTGTCGTCAGCAATAAATGTGCCTTTAACCCAGAGGTTTTCCCATTCTTCGCTTCCCCATACATAGTTTTTGTCGATGGGTGTCCATTCTACATCAGGAACACTTCTGAAATGTTCTTTTGTTATGTAACCGCAGACTTCCTGAAGTTCGCCGATTTTGACGTACATTCTTTCTGCGTAAATAAGCGTAGCTTCTTTGAGCTTGTCATAAGCTTTGGCTTTTAGTGGTTCGTTATACATAGTGGGTCTCCTTTTGCTATTTTTGTTGTTTATGTTATAACATTTTTTGATTATTTAGTCAATGACTTTTATTTGCAGAATTGTTCAATATAATTGTTAAGAGCTTCTTTGATAACTTCAACCGCTTCATCTCGTCCTTTGATATCGCCTGAGTCAGTTTCCTTGTTTTCAAGAGCCTTGTAAACAGAGAAAAAGTGTTTCATTTCGCTGAAAATATGATGAGGCAGTTCAGTGATATCTTTGTAGCCGTTATATGTGGGGTCGCCGAAAGGAATCGCGATAATTTTTTCGTCATGTCTGCCGCCGTCAATCATGGAAATGTAGCCGATGGGATAACATCTTACCAATGTCAACGGTTCAAGCGCAACAGAGCACAAAACAAGCACGTCAAGGGGGTCTTCGTCGTCGCCATAAGAGCGGGGGATAAAGCCGTAGTTGGCAGGGTAGTGAGTTGAAGTGTAAAGCACTCGGTCAAGCATAATAAGGCCTGTTTCTTTATCAAGTTCATACTTCTTTTTACTGCCTTTCGGGATTTCGATTACTGCCACAAAATCTTCGGGTGTAATTCTTTTCGGGTCAATATCGTGCCAGATGTTTTTCATAATATCACGCCTTTTAATGTTATTTATTCAATTTTATCACTTATGGAAATAATTGTAAAGTCAAAATACAATAAGAATTATAAAAAATAAATATTTTTCTCAAAAAAATATTGTAATTTTTGTTGATTTGTTATAAAATAAGATATAAGCAAAAAAACAAGGAGGATTTTTATGCCTACAGATAAAGTAAGTAAAATCAAAACAAAGAGAAACAATCTTGTTCTTCGTATTGCAGAAGGCCATTTTGCAATGAGCCATTCTCACAGTAATTTTTATATTGACGTTGCGGCGCAGAAATCACGTCTTTCTGAAGCAACAGCAGTTGCAGAAGAACTTGCAAGTAATTATAAATACCAGACTAAAGTAATCGATACAATTCTTTGTATTGACGGCATGGAAGTTGTAGGTACTTGCCTTGCAAATGAACTTACAAAAGCACAGTTCAGAAACATAAATGCTCACCAGACAATTTATATTGTGACTCCTGAAACAAGAGGAAACTCCCAGATTTTATTCAGAGACAATATTATTCCCATGATTAAAGGCAAACATGTGCTTGTGCTTTCTGTTTCAGTTGCAACAGGTTTCAGTGCAAAGGCTGCAATAGATGCAGTTAAATACTACGGCGGTGAGGTTGTAGGCGTTGCTTCAATTTTCGCATCAGAAAAAGAATGTGACGGCTATGAAGTGAATTCCGTTTTCGATGCAAGCGACCTGCCGAATTATTTCACCTGTCCGCCTCACGAATGCCCCCTTTGCAAACAAGGCAAAAAGATTGACGCTCTCGTCAACTACCACGGTTTCTCAAAACTTTAAACAAAACAAAAACCCGCAAGGCTTTTAAAACCTTGCGGGTTTTCATTTCAGGAGGATATAGTGGAGAAAAAAGTTAATCTTTAAACTCTTTTTCTGATTTAATTATTTTGCCTATTTCGGCATTCACTTCGTAATCGTATTCGTGTTTTCCTGAAGTAAATTCAATTTCATAAACTAAAGTGTTTCTTTCTCTGTCAAGTTCGATTTTATATCTGCCGATTTCGTTTTCTTCAAGCCCTGCGTGAGAAAGCACAATGGTTTTTGCTTTTTCTTTAGTGATTATATTTTCTGTTACTTTTTCAGCAGGTGAATTGTTTTTGGTTGCAGGAGTGGTAGGATTGTTATCAGGTTTCTGCTGATTTTCTGTTACAAGAGGAACAGTTGAAAGTGATTCTTTTGTAACGCTTTCTGCTGATGTGGGTAGTCTGTCGTCGTAAGTTGTTTTTTCCTGAAGATTAGTATGGCTGTTGTTTGGAATTGTAGTTTCTTTTACGGCTTCTTTACTACTGCATGCAGTGAATAATGTTAAAACGAGTAAAACTGAAAGTGTTAAACTAAGAATTTTTTTCATAATTTGTTCCTCCTCTGTATAAATTTAAAACGGACGGATATCTTTATATCCGCCCGTTAATTATTTTCAGTGGGCGGCTTTTAAAAGTGTCGCCATGCGCTGAGTTTTATTATGAATTAACCAAAATATCTCTGAAGAAGTCCTTCGAATGCTTTGCCGTGTCTTGCTTCGTCACGAGCCATTTCATGAACTGTGTCATGGATAGCGTCAAGGTTAAGTTCTTTTGCTCTCTTTGCAAGTTCGAATTTGCCAAGTGTTGCGCCGTTTTCTGCTTCAACTCTCATTTCAAGGTTTTTCTTTGTGCTTGCTGTTACAACTTCACCAAGAAGTTCAGCAAATTTTGCTGCGTGTTCAGCTTCTTCGTAAGCTGCTTTTTCCCAGTAAAGACCGATTTCAGGATAGCCTTCTCTGTGAGCAACTCTTGCCATTGCAAGGTACATACCAACTTCTGTGCATTCGCCCATATAGTTTGCTCTGAGGTCTTCGATGATGTCTGCGGGTGCACCGTCTGCTACGCCTACAACGTGTTCTGCAGCCCATGCTCTTTCAGCTGCCTGCTCTACAAATTTTTCTGCAGGAACTTTGCACTGGGGGCATTTTTCGGGAGCTGCGTCGCCTTCGTGAACATAACCACATACTGAACATACAAATTTTTTCATAACTTTTTCCTCCAAATTTTAATAATTTATTTTAATTTTAATTCTGACAATTTTCACAGATACCGACAAAGGTTAATATATGACTTGTAATTTTTGCTTTTGAGTGTTTTTCTGCATCTGATTCCATTTGTTTTATCATCGGCATTTCAATATCATAAACTCTGCCGCATGAGGTACAATGGAGATGGTAGTGATTTTCTGCGTTACCGTCGAAGTGGTCTGCACCACCGTAGGATAAGCGCATTATCTGCCCTGTTTCAGTGAGAAGCGAAAGATTTCTGTAAACTGTTCCCATACTGATGTTCGGCATTACCTGTCGCAGTGACCAATATAGTTCGTCAGCGGTGGGGTGGTCTTTTCTCCCGCAGAGTTCAGAGAGAATTGCATCTCGTTGTGCGCTGTGTTTCATAAAGTCTTGTTCGCCTCCTTTGTTTTAATATCAATATCGATAACTGTTACTATTATTATAACTGACTTTTGCCATTTGTCAATAGGTTTTTGAAAAATTTTTTAAATTTTTTATTTTATTTTTGTAAATCCGTTTCATATACATATATATACAGTTTTAACGGAGGTATGTTGTGAAAAGGATACTGTCTATATTGTGTTGCTGCTTATTGCTTTGCAGCTGTACGGATACAAAAAAAGAAATAAAAAAAGAGGAGACACCGCCTTCGGAAATAAGATGTGTGTGGCTGAGTATTTACGACATGTCAGTTCTGCAGGGCTTAAGTGAAGGCGGTTTCAGGAAAAAAGCAGAAAATATTTTTAAAGATATTCATGAAAAAGGGTTTAACCACGTGTTTGTGCAGGTAAGACCTTATTCAGATGCTTTTTATGAATCGGAAATTTTTCCTTGGAGTAAATATTGTTCAGGGCTTCAGGGTAAATCTCCGGGGTATGATGTTTTGGGCGTTTTTATTGAACTTGCTCATCAATATTCGTTAAAAATCCACGCATGGATAAACCCTTACAGAATTGCATCAAGTGCGGCGGAAATGGAAAAGCTTTCCGACAATAATCCGGCAAAAATTATGTATCAGAACACAACTTCAGATATTTATTTCGGTAATAACGGAATTTTTTATAACCCTGCGTCAGAGAGGGTAAGGAAACTGATTCTTGACGGTATACGGGAAATTATTGAAAAATATGACGTTGACGGAATACACATAGACGATTTCTTCTATCCCACAACCGATGAAGAAATTGATAAAAAAGAATATCAGGAGTACAAAAACAATTCAGGCGAAAAAACGCTCACAGAATTCAGAATAAACCAGGTAAACGCTTTTGTTATGGGTATGTATTCTTTAGTTAAAAGTAAAGATGAATCAATAATAGTCAGCATAAGCCCCTCGGCAGATATCGAAAAAAATAAGACCACTCTTTACGCGGACGTAAAAGAATGGTCAGGTAAAAACGGCTTTTGCGACTGGATAATACCCCAGATTTATTACGGCTTTCAGAATGAAACAATGCCCTTTGAAGATACACTTTTAAAATGGAAAAACCTTGCTGCAAATGAAAATATAAAACTCATAATCGGTCTTGGCTTTTATAAAGCAGGGCAGACTGATTTTTATGCAGGAAGCGGTAAAAATGAATGGACAGAAAACAATAATATTTTATCAAGACAACTGAACTTTTTAAGAGCAGAAAATTGTGACGGTTTTGCGGTTTTTTCTTACGGAAGTATTTGCTCTGTAAATGATGAGTGGAAAAATTTTAAGAAAGAAATGAATTCAGTTTCCTCTTCATAAACTTGCTTAAATAAATTGCAGGTATGGAAATCAGAAACCATAGAAAAGAAAAAAGAGGACAGATTTGTCCCAGCAGATTAAAACTTTGCTCCGAATAATCCCACACATTGAGATGCAGTTGTCTGTTAACAATAATGCCTACAACTAATTCAAGCCCGGTAATTATCAGACAACCCATTAAGCATTTGAAAAATAAACTTTTGTTTTTGGCTTTCTGGTTTACAATATGAATAAGAAGAAAACAAAAGCCTCCCGTCAGAGCCATGGTCCAATGAGTAAAACCTCTGAATAAAATTTCCGTAAGCCCGTAAACAAAAAATCCCGTCAAAAAAATAATAAAAAATTCTTCTCTCTTTTTCAAAAAAATCACCGGGATTATTTTTCCCGGTGATGTGGTTTATATTATTGAATTTTAGCGTAAATTTCTACCAGATCTTTTTCTTCAAGGACAAGCTCATATTTAGTCATGTCAATTTTCATTCTGCTTGAGTCTGCAGATTCAAACCTTGCGTCAATTACAATATAATCAGTGTCTTTCACGCAATACTCGATTTCGTAAATTTCCTTTCTTTGTGAAAGATAGGGAATGTAGAAAGTTGTTGAAAGCACAGATGCATCTTCTTCAATTGTATCAAGCGCTGCTCTTATTTTAACGTAATCTTCTTTGTTTACCCTGACTCTCTCAACATAATTGAGTCGCGGAGTCATGGAAAAAGCAAACATTATTATTGAAAAAACTGCTGCACACGGAGCAAGATATTGCTTTAAATTTTTAGGTGAAGTTGAGAGATTGACTACCGCAAGATAGAAAAATACTGCCATTGTGCCGTAAACATACTGGAAATAAATTGAATGCTGATAAGAGTAGTTTGACATCAGGTTTATTAAAACAAGAGGTCCGATGAGAATAAACTGTGACCATTTCTTTGAAAGAATAGGCAGAAACGCGAGCGGCAGAAGCATAAACAATACAAACAGAAGTTTTTCTGCCGTCAGGCATTGTGAAAGAAGGTAGGCAGGGTTTTTGAAAATTGTAATGATAACATCAATAAGTCCGTTGTCAGGGTCAGTGATGAAGTTATCAAATCTTCCTGTCATAGCGCCTTCGCCGAATTTTTTAAGAATTGCAACCGCAAAAACAAAATAGATTACGGAAGATAACATCATAAAAATTCCGTGTAATTTCTTCTTGCCTGAGAAAATAAAATACAACGCAATAAAAGCAACATAAATTGCCGCATCTTCTTTAACTGTGAATGTGAGAACCATAAAAATATACATAGGGATATTTTTGTTTTTCTCTGCAAAATAAAGAAGCCATAATATAAACGGAAGAAGAAATGCGTTTTCGTGAATGTCGTACATTGTGCCGCCTGCTAATGCAGGGTAAAATGCTGCGGCGATCATTATAAGAATTGTGCATTTGTTTGAAAGCTTAAAATGACGTGCTAAAAGATAAAGGGGAATAAGTGCACTGCCGAGAATAACTGTCTGTGCAACCTGCAAAGTAACCGGTGATGGGAAGATAAAATAAAAAGGAAGAATAAGATAGTAAACGGGGGAGAGATGGACTGCAAAATGAGAAAGAAGTTTTTCTCTTTCACATGTGGTAAGTGGCACGAACTCTGTTTTCATGTAATAAAACATCTGGGAGAAAATGCCGAAGTCAAAATTAGGTGTGGCAAAAGCAAGGTAACGGCAGACACCTATAAGACCCATAATAAAAACCGGAATTGCCACAATAGGTATCATCAGAGCGAGAGTGACTTTTTTCGGTGGTTCAACTATATTTTTGTGCTTTGTAAATCGTTTTACCGAGTAAACAACAGAAAGAAGAGCCGCGAAAATTATGGCAAGGCAATAGTATTGATTTGCGCTGAAAGTTGCAACCAATGTAAGGTAAGTAAGTGTGGAAACTGCAAAAAACCAGCCGTCAATGTCAGAGTTTTTAAACGCCAGGGAAAGCATCGTAACGATAAAGTAAGAAATAACAAAATATACAACTGAAGATACAAGGCTTATGCTTTTTACAGTTGCAAGTTCTGTGAATTTCCCCGGTGTGTTCATGAAATTGATAATACCGGTTATGCTCCATGCGGTGAACAACCTGACCATGAAGTTTTCGCGGGTATCTTTGTCGAAGAAATCAGTAATTTTCTTTATCATGTTAACCTACCTTTGTTGATAATTTTTATGTATTGTGGTAAAATTGTTCAGGTGATAAAAATGGAAGATAAAATAATTCATCTGGTTGAAGTTGATTCCACAAATCTTTTTGCGGCAAAGCTTTGCCTTAATAACGAAGAAATTCCTTGTGCCGTTGTAGCCGAATATCAGACAAACGGCTCAGGCAGAATGGGAAGAAATTTTCATTCCCCTCAGTCAGTCGGAATTTACATGACCTATATATTGGACGTAAAAAACGTAAAAACTCTCAATCTTATTACTTCTTCTGCAGGTCTTGCTGTGGCAGAAACGCTGGAAGAAATATGTTCTTTGGACACAAAAATCAAATGGCCTAACGATATAATTTTATCTTCAAAAAAAGTGTGCGGAATTCTTACAAAACTTATCACCAGAAATGGCAGAATTGACTATGCCCTGATCGGCATCGGAATAAATGTCCTTAATGAAAGTTTTCCTGAAGATATAAAAAATATTGCAACCTCTTTGAAAATCGAAACAGGAAAAGATTATGATAAAAATATAATAATTGAAAAATTAGTAGAAAAACTGAATAAGATTTTTATTGAAAAAACTTTATCTGAAGAAGAAATCGTAAAGGAAATCAAACTCCGTTCATCTGTGCTTGGTAAAAAGGTTTTTGTAAAAAGCGAAAACCGTGAATATTTTGCCGTAGATATCTCTCCCGACGGTGGTCTTGTTGTGCAAGACAATGGTGAAAAAACAGTTATTCACAACGGAGAAGTTGAATTGTTTTAAAGCTTTTTAATCCACTTGTAACGGTTTGTTTTTATAAATGCTACGGGGCATTTTAAAACCTGGTCTGATTTTAAAGCGATAAACACAAATTCAGGCGGAAGTTTCAAAACAAAAGCAAATATTGCAGACATGGGTAAAACGA
>JAZSFV010000022.1:0-1873 GCA_045532395.1 Acutalibacteraceae bacterium | reverse complement strand
GTATGGAAAACGTTGACCCTGTTGGCGTGCATACTGGTGACAGTATAGTTGTTGCACCTGCAGTTACTCTTTCAAGCAAAGAGTATAACATGCTCAGAAACGCATCTCTTGATATCATTACTGAACTTGGTATTGAAGGTGGTTGTAACTGTCAGTTTGCACTCAATCCTGAATCATTTGAATATGCAGTTATTGAGGTTAACCCCAGAGTTTCTCGTTCTTCAGCTCTTGCAAGTAAAGCAACTGGTTATCCGATTGCGAAGGTTACAACAAAAATCGCTCTTGGTTACACTCTCGACGAAATCCAGAACGATATTACTAAAAAGACATGTGCTTGTTTTGAACCCACAGTTGACTATCTTGTTGTTAAGTTCCCAAAATGGCCTTTTGATAAATTTGTGAACTCAAGCAGAATACTTGGTACACAGATGAAGGCTACCGGTGAAGTTATGTCAATTGGTACTTCGTTTGAAATGGCTATCATGAAAGCAGTTCGTGGTGCTGAAATTTCAATGGATACACTCAACACCAAGCGTCTTGATGATGTTACTGATATTGAAGCAAAACTTCATGATATGGACGACATGAGAATGTTTACCATATTCAAAGCTCTTAAAAATGGTTTCAGTATAGAAAAAATTCATGAAATCACTAAGATTGATGAGTGGTTCCTTTATAAACTTAAAAACCTTGCTGATTATGAGCTTATGCTTGAAAGTGGCGAACTTACTGATGATTACTACGAAAAAGGTAAGAAACTCGGTTATACAGATGCTGCTATTGAACGTATTTCAGGCGTAAATATCATGGAAAGCAAAAAAGCGGTTTATAAGATGGTTGACACTTGTGCTGCTGAATTCAAAGCTGAAACACCTTATTTCTATTCAACATTTGATAACCATTGTGAAAGTCGAGCATTCAAGAGAAGCGGTAAAGATGTTATCATGGTTCTCGGTTCAGGTCCTATCAGAATCGGTCAGGGTATTGAATTTGACTATTCATCAGTTCACTGTGTATGGTCACTTAAAGAACTCGGTTATGAAGTTGTAATCATCAATAATAACCCTGAAACTGTTTCAACTGACTTTGACACTGCTGACAGACTTTATTTTGAACCTCTTACAGAAGAAGACGTTATGAACGTCATTGAGGTTGAAAAACCCATTGGTGTTGTTGTGGCTTTCGGCGGTCAGACAGCTATCAAACTTACAAAATTCCTTGATGAACAGGGTATCCAGATTCTTGGTACATCTGCTCAGGGTATCGATATTGCAGAAGACAGAGAAAAGTTTGATGCTCTTCTTGAAAAATTCGGTATCAGACGTCCTCAGGGCAGAACAATCATGAATACTGAAGATGCACTTAAAGCTGCTGAAGAGCTTGAATATCCCGTTCTTCTCAGACCGTCATATGTTATCGGCGGACAGAATATGCAGATTTGCTATACTCCCGATGATATCAGACAATATATGCAGATTATTCTTGAACAGAAAATTGAAAACCCTGTTCTTGTTGATAAATACATGATGGGTGCAGAACTTGAAGTTGACGTAATTTCTGACGGCAAAGATGTTCTTATTCCCGGTGTTATGCAACATATCGAACGTGCTGGTGTTCACAGTGGTGACTCAATCGCAGTTTATCCGCCTTTCAACCTTAACGATAAAATGCTTGAAACACTTATTGACTGTTCAGAAAAGCTTACTCTTGAGCTCGGAACAAAAGGTCTTGTTAACATTCAGTATCTTATCTACAGAAACGAACTTTATGTAATCGAAGTTAACCCCAGAGCCTCAAGAACAATTCCTTACATCAGTAAGGTTACAGGCGTTCCGATGGTTGAACTTGCTACAAAAATCATGGTAGGACAGTC
>JAZSFV010000182.1:0-4702 GCA_045532395.1 Acutalibacteraceae bacterium | reverse complement strand
AAGTTGAAGGCAAAGGTGTTATAGTTCCCAAACAGAAGAACTACCACATCGCAAAACCCTTTGACGTTTCTTATGAATGCAGAAGTGAAATGTGCCTTCTTATGAAAGAAATGGGCATTGACATTAACTATCATCACCCCGAAGTTGCAGCTTCAGGCCAGTTCGAAATCGAACCTCAGCTTGGTGAAGTTGTTCACATGGCTGACGCTTCAATGATGATTAAATATATCATTCACAACACAGCTCTCAAATACGGCAAAACTGCAACATTCATGCCCAAACCCATCTATGGTGAAGCAGGCAGCGGTATGCATGTTCACATGCTCCTTTTCAAAGACGGTGAACCCGTATTCTCAGACGATAACGGTTACTCACATTTAAGCGAAACAGCTCACTATTTCATGGGCGGTCTTCTTAAACATATCGCATCTCTCTGTGCTATCACAAACCCCAGCACAAACTCATTCAAACGTCTTGTTCCCGGCTTTGAAGCACCCGTAACAGTTGGCTATGCAACTTCAAACCGTAGTGCAGTTATCCGTATTCCTGCATACGCAAAGAGCCCTGACAAACGTCGTTTCGAACTTCGTAACCCTGATGCTACATGTAACCCCTACTTCTGCTATGCAGCTATCCTTATGGCAGGTCTTGACGGTGTTAAAAACAAAATCGATCCTCACGCAAACGGTTGGGGTCCCTACGACGTAAACCTTTATCACTTAAGCGATGAAGAAAAAGCAAAACTCAGCCACCTTCCCGTTTCTCTTGACGAAGCTCTCGATGCTCTTGAAAAAGACCACGATTACCTCACAGCAGGCGGAGTATTCCCGGAAGAACTTCTTACAAACTTCATCAAAGCAAAACGTGAAGAATGTCGCGAACTTGCTAAAATTCCTCATCCTGCAGAATTTGATAAATATTACAATCTTTAATAAAATAATAAAGCCGTTGAGAACAACGGCTTTTATTTTTAAGGAGAGAAAATCATGTATGGAATTTACAGATTTATTTTTACTTTAATGATGTCTTTTCTTGCTCTTTTAGGTATTGATAACGGCACGATTTACGATAAGCCCATTGATAATGTCAACGGTGGAGACCCGTTTATTGTAGAAGCTGATGGTAAAACTTATTATACTTTCACAACGGGAAGTGAAATTGAGATAAGAAGAATCGCCGCATACGACGACACAACAACCCTTGCTAAAAAGACAGTTTATGTAGCGGGAAAAGACGGAATCGTCGGCCATATCTGGGCACCTGAAATTCATAAAATCGGTGATAAATGGTATATCGTTTCCTGTGCTTTGTTTGATAAAAACGCAGTACCACGCGGGAAAATGCCGTCTGCCGATGCGGGGGAAGAACACGATGATTTTTACCGTTACGGCTTTGTTTTAGAGAGTAAAACAGACGATGTTTTCGGCGAATATGAGTTCAAAGGTTACCTTGCTCCTGACGGACTTAATAACATTGACGGCACTTATCTTAAAAAAGACGGTAAACTTTATTATGTTTCATCTGCTTACCACGATGTAGGCTTCCAGTGCATTTATATTACCGAAATGGAAAACCCATATACACTCAAAGAGGGTGCGCCGTCAGTAAAACTTTCTTCGCCTGATTTGTATTGGGAGAGAAAAGGCTGGCGTGTAAACGAAGGCCCTGCAGTGCTTTACCATAATGACGATATTTTCATCGTTTATTCTGCGAGCGGATACAGTTCAGACTATTACTGCATGGGTATGCTTACTCTGAATGGTAAAGATGTGATGAAAAAATCAAGCTGGTCAAAGAGCTTATCACGTGTAAACTATGACGATAAAGCCAACGATATTTATAACGCAGGTCACTGCAGTTTCCTTTACAGAAAAAACGGTGATGTTTACATGGTTTACCACGCAAACAAAACAAAAGAATTTGACGATTCGCCAAGACTTACCTACATTAAACCGGTAGGCTTCAATAAATACGGAAATCCGTTGTTCTATTGACGTAGCTGAAAAACCCTGAAGAATTGATTTTCTTCAGGGTCTTTTTATTGAGCTATGTCGGGAATAAGTCTTTCTGTTTTATTCCAGCCGATGCAGGGGTCTGTGATAGATTTGCCGTAAGTGTTTTCACCGATTTTCTGTGCGCCGTCTTCAATGTAACTTTCTGTCATAAAGCCTTTTACAAGTTTCTTGACATCGCTATCGTGACGGCAACTATGAAGAACTTCCTTTGCGATTCTTATTTGTTTACGTATCCGCGTAAAATTGCGTGAAAAATGGGATATTGCTCCTTTACTTCTTTCGGAACAGGAAGTTTTCTCTCGAAAATCATATTCATTCTGAATTCTTATTTACTGCCGTAGTCAGAAATTATTTTGTTTTGATTCCGAAGCAAGCATCAGCTTCGTCAATTGAAAGAAGTGTAAATCCGCGTTTTTTATAGAAATTTACTGCTCTTTCGTTTTTAGGACCGCAGGTAAGACAAACGCCCTCAATTCCCTTTGAAGCGAGATGCTCTTTTAAAGTTGCAACAAGTTTTCCGCCAAGCCCCATTCTGTGATATTCAGGGAGAATATCAATATGAAGGTGAGCAGGGTATTCGTTTTTGAATTCTCTCTGCGGGTCAGATGAAGTAAGTGCCCACTGGTAGTTTTCGGGGCCGTACTGCTCTGTAAGAGGAAGATATTCTTTGTCGAAAATTTCTTTATATCTGTCATAATTTTCCGCGCAGATTATATAGCCTACCGCTCTGCCATCATCGTCAACAACGAAGCAGTTTTCAGGCTCTTTTTCAAGATAATAATTGCAGAATGTTATGAGAATAAATTTGCCTGTATTTTCATCAGGTGCGTTTTCAGTACCTTCACTGTTAAGGCAGACAAACTGCACGTTTTCTTTATCTTTTTCTTCATATTTTCTGATTGTTACCATTCTTATATTCCTCCTGATATTGTATATTGTTATCCTATCATACATTTGTTTAAAAATCAAGAAATTAGTCTTGAATTTTTGTGAAAGAAGTGTATAATGAAAATGTATAAATAAATTAACTTCAGGAGGGTTAGTTATGAATTTAAAAGATAGTTTTATCAAAGGCGGTATTACAGCTTTAACGAACACACTTATTTCAACAATGCCTAAAAAGTGTTTCACAAGTCAGGAACTTGCTGACAAATATATGCTCCGTGGCGACGATAAATTTACATATACTCCCGGCGAAAAATGGACTTGCGGTTTTGGTAAAAGAACATTTACACCAAAAGACGTAGCGTCAAAGAAATACTTTATTGCAGGCTATGACTCAAACAACCCTGCTGAGGGAGTGCTTGACGACTTATATGCAAGAGCAGTTTACCTTGATGATAACAGAGGAAACGGCGGCGTTGTTTTCTGTGCGCTTGACTGTGTCGGCATCAGCAGAAAAGATATTAACGATATCAGAAAGCTTGTTCTTAAAAGCGGAAAAGTAGAAAACATCAAATCAATAAATATTTCTTCAACTCATACTCACGCAGGTATCGACACACAAGGTTTGTGGGGCGAAAAAATTTACAAATGCGGCAAAGACAAAGAGTTTATGAAGACTGTTAAAATGCAGGCTGCAAGAGCAATCGTTTCTGCTTACAGACACAGAAAAGACGGCAAACTTTACATGGGCTATGTTGAAACAGAAGACATGCAGGCAGACGTAAGAACTCCGGTAACCTATGACAAAAACCTGACACGTTTCCGTTTCAGCCCCGATGATAATTCAGGCGATGTTTACATGGTGAACTTTGCTTCTCATGCTGAACTTTTGGGCACAACAAAGCTTATCAGCGCAGACTTCCCTGCATACCTTATCAAAGAAATTGAAGAAAAGGTTCCCGGCGCAGAGGTTGCTTTCTATAACGGTGCAGTAGGCGGTATGATTTCAGCAAAAGAAATCAAGAAGGTTTACAGAGATGAAATCGACTGCGAAGAATATATGAAAGGCTTCGGCAAGCAGTTGGGTGAAATTGCTCTCTCAATTGATAACGAAACAGAAATCAAACCAATTATCAATATCAAATCAAAGGGTATCAGAGTGGTTGCAGACAACACAGTTCTTATTCTTGCAAGATACGTTAATGTTCTTAACAACGATATCGGCAGGACAGAAAAGAGAAACAAAGCCTGCATCTTCTCTGAAGTAGGTTATGCAGAACTCGGCGAAAAGGATGTTGCTATGTTCCTTGTTCCCGGCGAACTTTTCCCCGAACTTTATAATGGCGAATTCCTTACAGAAGAAGATTCAGGACACCACAGAAAAGCAAACTACGAAAAAGTTCTCAAAGACATGACAGATTGCAAACATAGTTTTGTTATCGGTCTTTGCAACGATGAGCTTGGTTATATCGTTGCAGAAAACGATTTCCTCGTTAACGAGACCATGCCTTATATCGAAAAGGCAACAGACGATATGGACAGAAGCCATTACGAAGAAACAAACTCAACTGGCCCCAATACAGGCGCTACAATTCTTAACGAAACAGAAAGCCTTATTGAAGCAGCGAAATAAATTAAGTAAAACAAAAAGCGGTGTGATTTTGAACCGCCCCAAATTGTGCGGACAGCACAAAAAAGCACCTTATGGTAGCAATAATTAAAATTTAAGCAACATACTGACTTCGTTTTTCAAGCGGGGTCAGTTTTGTTTTTAATTGGATACGTTGATGATTGTAGAAATG
>JAZSFV010000212.1:0-5282 GCA_045532395.1 Acutalibacteraceae bacterium | reverse complement strand
CAGTGATGAAACCTTGGTACGAAGTTACAGAAGAAGACCAGAAAGCTATTATGGCAAACTCCACATGGAACTATGCTGATATCGGTTATTTCCGCGGCGGCGGTTATTCTTCCCGTTTTGTAACAAAAGCAGAAATGCCTGCAACAATGATAAGACTCAACCTTGTAAAAGGTCTTGGTCCTGTGCTGCAGATTGCAGAAGGCTGGACAGTTGCATTGCCTGACGATGTAACAGATACACTGTGGAAACGCACAGACTATACCTGGCCTTGCACATGGTTTGCTCCCAGACTTACAGGTGAGGGTGCATTCAAATCAGCTTATGATGTAATGAACAACTGGGGTGCTAACCACGGTTCTATCACATACGGTCATATCGGTGCAGACCTTATCACTCTTTGCTCAATGCTCAGAATTCCCGTTTGCATGCACAACGTACCTGAAGAAAAAATCTTCCGTCCTGCTGCATGGAATGCATTCGGCATGGATAAAGAAGGTCAGGACTATCGTGCTTGTGCAACATATGGTCCTCTTTACAAATAAGATAAACTTAATTAACATAAAAACTTCCTTGAAACTTTCTTTCAGGGAAGTTTTTTCGTTATTTTATTGAAATTATTTATTCTTATGATATAATCAAATTATAAAGATTAAAGGAGTGGCATTATGAAAAAAAGCAGATTCCTTAAAAAGATTATATCTCTCGTTCTTGTTCTGATTTTTGTTATGTGTTCAGGAACTTTTAATTTAACTCAGGCGGCAGAGCCTGCAGATTATTCAAAACTTGATAAGGCTATAGCCACAATTCCTGATGGGCCTAACAGAACAAACGGGGTTTATAATCAGGAAGAACTTGAGGCTTTAGATGAAATGGTTGCTTCTTTTGACAGAAACCTGACAGTTGAAGACCAATCAATAGTAAACGGATATCGTACACAAGTGCAGAATGCAGTTGAAAATCTTTCAATGGATTTATCAAAAGCAGAAGCTACTATAACAGTTTTAATTGACAGAAAAATTGTAAAACAGGAAGATATTATTACAGTATTTATTAAAATCAATACAAACTATCCTGTTACAGGATTTCAGTTGCCCGTTCTTTATGATAAAACTCAATTTTCTCTTGTGGATTATGAATCAGGCAGTTCATATATCACTTTCAGCGATGGAAGTTTTAAAAATGGCAGTTACGATTTAAACGGCAACGCTGGCCTTCAGACGGGCTTTTCTTACACTTCCAATCCTGAAATATGGAACACTGACGAAACACGTGCTAAATACGATTACGCATTTTTTACTGCTTCTTTCAATTCCCAGAAAAATCCATCAAACTTAAATCTTGCAGTGCCTCAGGATGAAGAGTTTGCCACATTCCGCCTGCAGGCAAAAAATGATATTGAAAACGCAGAAGAATTAGTTTTCATAAGCCCTGATTGGATAAAGAACGATGCAAACAAGGCTGGTACGTTCAGCGTAGGTTTTTCAGGAACTGTACTTAATAAAAATCCCTTGACTTACATTTCTTCAGGCATGACATACAACCTTGTCACAGAATCATTGATTCCTACAGACAGTATTTCTCTTAATATCACAGAAGCTACTCTTACAAAGGCAAATCCTACTGTTCAGCTTGAAGCGTTTGTAACACCCGAAACTGCAGTTAACAGAAAAATCAAATGGACATCAAGCGATACTTCCGTTGTTACGGTTGATAATACAGGTAAAGTAACCCGTGTCGGTTCAGGTGAAGCGGTAATTACAGCCGAAACACCTTACGGTCAGGTTGCAACTTGTAATATTACAGTCCTTCACCAATGCTTTGCTGAGGTTATTTTAGTAAATGCAAAAGAAGCAGAGTGTTACACTCAGGGTAATGAAAAATACTATGAATGTACCTGCGGAAAATTATATTCAGATAAAGATGCACAGAATGAAGTGACGGAAAAAGATGTAATAATTCCTGCTCTCAACCATCCTGAAGACGGAAGACTGGAAATGCTTGGCACAGACCCGACACACACTCAGGATGGTGTGGCAGGATTCTGGATTTGCGGTTATTGCGGAGACTTCTTTGCAGATTATGAATGCACGGAAAAAATAGATGAACCTGCAGTTATCCCTGCAACAGGCCATGATGATCTGACAAATGCAGATTGGTCATCAGATAAAGACTTCCACTTTAAAAAATGTTCATGTGGTCAGAAGTTTGAAACAACACCGCATACGTTTGAATGGGTAACAGCAAATGAGCCTACCTGCACAGATGCAGGAAGTAAGTTCGAAAAATGTACAGTCTGCGGATATGTGCAAAATGAAGACACACCTATAGGCTATAAAAAACACACTCCCGAATACGTTGAAATTAAAGAATCAACATGCACTGAGCAGGGGAATATCGCTTACTATGAATGTACAGCATGTTCAAAACTTTTCACCGATGAAGATTGTATAGAAGAAATTGAAATTGAAGATGTAAAACTTCCTTTGAAAATCCATAGTTTTGAATGGATAACAGAAAAAGAGCCTACCTGCACAGATGCAGGAAGTAAGTTCGAAAAATGTACAGTCTGCGGATATGTGCAGAATGAAAACACATCTATAGGCTATGCAGAACATAATCTTGTTGCTGTAGAGCGCACAGAATCAACTTGTATCAAAGCGGGTAATATCGAATACTACAGTTGTCAGGAATGCTCAAAACTTTTCAAAGATGAAGAATGCACTGAAGAAATTACTCTCAAAGATACATATCTTTCTTTCGCAGACCATGATTATGAAGAGGAAATAACTTTGCCTACTCCGGTAAAACAAGGGTTTACAACTTATATTTGCAAAGTCTGCGGTTATTCTTATATTGACGATTTTACAGGTCCCGGCATTGAAGTTAAAGGTGTTGTTTCTACTTGTGCTTTTGAAACAGACGTAGTAACGCTTGTTCTTACTTTAAAAGGTGAAACAGAGCCGTTGCAAATTCTTAAATTGACAGGAAACAGCGGGGCGTATTCTTTTAAAAATGTAACCCGTGGAGAATATACAATAACTGTTTCTAAAAACAATCACTATTCAAAGAGTTTTGATTTCTCGGTTGTTGATGAAAGCGTAATCGAAAAAGATTTGGTTATCTATGCTTATGGTGATGTTAACTATGACGGAAAAGTGAACGTCCTTGACAGTACAGCCGTTTTGCGTCATGTAAAAAAGATTGAGTTGCTTGATGATAAATGCTTTGCTATTGCTGATGTAAATTCAGATGGAAGAATATCTGTTTCGGATTATACATTGATTCTGAAGCAGATAAAAGGCGTAAATTCAATCTGGAAATGATTTTTACACCTTTTAATTCGCCTTTGCATAGTATAGATGAAAGAAATAAAAAGGTTTTATCGAAAAAATAGTGCAAAAACCTTTTAATTTTGTTTGATTTTTGTTATTTTTGCAAGATTTTATCTTTTTGGTTGCAAAAATGGTCGAAAACACTTGCAAAAACCTTGTAAATATATTACAATACTGAGCAGTATGTAAATTTGGAGGACTATATTATGCTCTACAGCGAATTTTCAAAGGAAAATCTCCTTCTTGAAAAGGAACAACTTCAGAAAAGATATGACGAGTTTAAATCACAGAATCTCGCTCTTGATATGTCAAGAGGTAAACCGTCACCGAAACAGCTTGATATTTCAATGGACATGTTTGATATTGACCTTAAGGAAACTTTCAAAGCTTCAAATGGTTTTGACTGCCGTAACTACGGCATTCTTGATGGTATTCCTGAATGTAAAAAGCTCTTTGCAGAGCTTCTTGACGTTGAAGAAAAAAATATTATCATAGGCGGTAATGCAAGCCTTTCACTTATGTTTGATTATATTGCACAGTGCATGACTCACGGTGCAGGTAAAGAGCCGTGGCTTAAGCAGGGGAATATTAAATTTATCTGTCCTGTTCCCGGATATGACAGGCATTTCGGCATTCTTGAACATTTTTGTATTGAAATGATTAATGTTCCCATGCTTGCAGATGGTCCTGATATGGATAAAGTCAATGAATTAATCAAAGATGAATCAGTAAAAGGCATGATTCTTGTTCCCAAATATTCAAACCCCGAGGGTATTACTTTATCTGACGAATGTGTAAGAAAAATTGCAGCAATGAAACCTGCAGCAGAAGATTTCAGAGTTATCTGGGATAATGCTTACTGCATCCACGACATAAACGATACTCCTGATGAACTTCTTAACATCTTCGAAGCGGCAAAAGAATACGGAAGTGAAGATATGTTTATTGAAGTTACATCAACTTCAAAAATCTCATTCCCCGGAGCTGGTGTTTCTGCTCTTGCGGCGTCTGACAAAAACATTGAAATGATTAAAAGCCGCATGACAGTACAGACTATTGGTAACGATAAGCTTAATCAGCTTCGTCATGCTTTATATTTCAAAAATCTTGACGGAATCAAGGTTCATATGAAAAAACATGCAGAAACTATGAAACCCAAATTCGAAGCGGTTGTTGAGTGTTTTGAAAAAGAATTTTCAGGTCTCGGAATTGCAGACTGGAAAAATCCCAATGGTGGTTATTTCGTAAGCCTTAATGTTCTTCCCGGTACTGCAAAAAGAACAGGTGAGCTTTGCAAAGACGCAGGTGTTGTGCTTACACCTCCCGGCGCTACATTCCCTTACGGCAAAGACCCTGAAGATAAAAATATCCGTATAGCACCTTCTTTCCCCACTGTAGAAGAACTCCAGAAGGCTGCAGAACTTCTCTCTATTTCTGCACGTCTTGCAGCTTGTGAAAAACTTTTAAACGTTTAAAAGAGGTAATATAAATGAAATTAAGAGCAGTTATTGCGATTATTGCTTGTAAACTTACAAAGTTTTTGCTTCGTGTAATGAAAAAAGGCGGCACAAACCTTCCCGGTAAAATTGCCGTAAAAATCTGTCCCTCTGTGCTTGGTGTTATGGCACGCGGAGTGACAACAATTATCATTACAGGCACAAACGGAAAGACTACAACTTCAAGAATGATTGAACAATGTCTTGTTGAAGCAGGTGTAAGCTTTTTCTGCAATAAATCAGGTGCAAACCTTCTGACAGGTATTACAAATGAATTTGCTCAGAATTCAAGTGTTTTCGGCAAATGTAAAAAGAAATATGCCGTTATTGAATGTGACGAGGCCGCTTTCAGGCACGTAAGCCGTTATGTAGATGCCAGATATATTGTTGTTACTAACGTTTTCCGTGACCAGGTTGACCGCTTTACAGAACTTGAAATAACTATGAGCGGTAT
>JAZSFV010000015.1:0-7329 GCA_045532395.1 Acutalibacteraceae bacterium | reverse complement strand
CCGTTTTTATATGTAAATCTGAAATCCTTGCTTGTGAAAGCTTTTTCGTCACCGTCCTGGAAATATCCGCCTACAGCATTTACTTCACCTTCGCCGAAAGTTTTCCAGAAAGTTGTGTCGTAAATTCCCTCACCGTTAATTTCGAGCCATTCGCCCATATCAAGAAGCACTTTGGTTTCTTCGTCTGTAATTGTGCCGTCGGGTTTGGGACCGATGTTTATAAGCAGATTGCCGTTTTTGGAAACAATGTCTACAAGGTCGCATATAACCTGACGTGACGGTTTGTATTCATTGTCTTTTTTGTAACCCCATGAAGTTTTGCCGATTGCCGTATCTGTCTGCCAATAAAGAGGGGAAATTTCAGAAAGACCGCCTCTCTCAACGTCAAAGGTTGCAACTGTCGGTGGAAATGCTTCGTGCTTGTAGTTGATAGTAACTTCTTTGCCCCACTCTTCTGCACGGTTATAGTAATATGCGGCAAGTTTTTTAAGATAAGGTTTGAAGGAGTGGTTATGAATCCACCAGTCAAAATAAAGAACAGATGGCTGATATTTATCAATAAGCTCGCAGGTACGAACAAGCCAGTCTTCAAGCCATTCTTTGCTTGCACCTTTTGAGAAAACATCTGCGGTAAAGTTGCCGAGCTTTTTTTCGCTGAATTCATCGCAGTAAACTGCAGGGCCGTAAAAATCTCTGTATTCTTCATCGTTTACATCGCTGTCGTAGGCTCTGCCACCGTTCATGAAGAAATAATGCTCTGCTCTGTGAGTTGAAGTGCAAAGCTCAAGACCCTGTTTCTGACATGCTTCTTTAAGTTCACCAACAACGTCACGGCAAGGTCCCATTTTTGACGAATTCCAACGGTTGAACTCTGTATCATACATGGCAAAACCATCATGATGCTCCGCAACGGGCATAACGTATTTCATGCCTGCTTTTTTGAAAAGTTCAATCCATTTGTCTGCATCAAATTTTTCTCCGTTGAACATGGGTATAAAATCTTTATAGCCGAATTTATTGTGCTTTCCGTAGGTTTCTATATGGTGTTTATATTCGTTTGTGCCTTCCCAATACATCTGGCGTGAATACCATTCTCCGCCGAAAGCAGGCACGCTGTAAATTCCCCAATGAATGAATACACCGAGCTTGCCTTTTCTGTACCATGTGGGAACTTTATGGTTTGAAAGCGAAGCCCAGTCTGCTTTATATTTTCCGTTTTCGTTTACTTCATCGATTAATCTGAGATATTTTTCTGTTGTCATTTTTTACACTCCCTTGATTGCGAAGTTAAAATTATAATAGCATACGGAAAAGGAAAAAGCAATAAAATTTGACTTGTGTGTGATATTGAAAATCGTAAAATTATGTGCTATAGTTTATTTATAATCGTAATAAAAAGGTGGCATTAATTCTTGTTATTCCGTGCGAAAACAGAGTTGCAGGCCGGCAGGGATATGACACACGTAAGAGTCCGCCTGACCTTACACGTTTTGCCGCCGAATTTTGATTCAGGGGAGGAAAGAAACATGAAAAAGTATGATATTGCAGCTTTTATATGGCCGTCTTACACAGGAGACGAGCCTCGTACACGTATTTTCTGGCCTGAGGGTTACGGCGAATGGCAGACAGTAAAAGCCATGACAAACAAAGGCTATGACGGTTGCCGTTGGCCCAGAAAACCTTTGTGGGGTTATGTTAACGAGGCAGACGATAAAGTTATGGAAATGCAGATAAACTGTGCGGTTTCATACGGAGTGAATGTTTTTATCTACGACTGGTATTGGTACGATAACAGACCTTTTCTTGAAAACTGCCTTAACGATGGTTTCCTTAAGGCAAGAAACAATAAAGATATGAAATTCTGTCTCATGTGGGCAAACCATGATGCAACACATCTCTGGGATAAAAGAAATTCAGATAACGACCTTTCAACTGCTATATGGAAAGGTACAGTTACTCCCGAAATTTTTTCGCAAATCTGCGACAGAACAATTGAAAAATATTTTAGCCGAGAAAATTATTATTGCATTGACGGTTGCCCTGTTTACATGATTTTTGACATTGATAATTTTATCCGTACATTCGGCACGAGTGATGAATGCAAAAAAGGCATTGAAGAATTCCGCAGAAAGACAGTTGAAGCGGGCTTCAAAGGGCTTCATTTTCAGGTTGTTCATTGGAGAAACAGAGTTTTTGGTTGGCTTGAAGAAAATGATTCACAAAAAGGTGTCAATTCAGCAGAAATGTATAAATTCCTGGGCATTGATTCAGTTACAAGTTATAACTGGGGTTGCTCAACTGATTTTGACGGAGATTTCAATGATGTTACCGACAGATATATGGAAGCAATAAATGATGAGTCTGAAAATCTCCACATTCCGTTTTATCCCAATATTTCAGTAGGCTGGGATAATAACGTAAGATTCAATAATTTTATTCCCGGTGTTATAAAAAACAACACGCCTGAAAACTTTGAAAAAGCATGCGAAAGAATAAAAGGTTTTGCAGATAAATCTATGGAAAACGGAATCATGAAAGCGCCGTTTATTACAGTAAACAGTTGGAATGAATGGACAGAAACAAGTTATCTTCAGCCTGACGACCTTTACGGCTACGGATATCTTGAAGCAATTAAAAAAGTTTTCACAGAGGATTAATTATGAGTGGTATTGTTTTAAGAAACGTTTCTTACGGTAACCACGAAAGGCATAAAGTGGATATTTTCATCCCGGAAAAGATGAAATCTGATTGCGGAGTTATACTTTTTATTCACGGTGGCGGTTGGAGTAACGGAGATAAATCTGCACATTATGGAGATGCGGAATATTTCTGCAATCTTGGTTATATCACTGCTACAATGAACTATCGTTTTGTTGCGGAAGAATTAAATGTTTTTGACGAGCTTGACGATGTAGGTAAAGCTCTCGGAACTATAAAAAATAAATGTGCCGAAAGAGATATTTCGGTGCAGAAAGCAATTCTTTCAGGCGGCTCTGCTGGAGCCCATCTGTCGCTTCTTTATGCTTATACAAGAAAAGAAAATTCTCCCGTAAAACCTGTGGCAGTAGGTGCTTATTGTCCGCCTGTCAATTGCTGGTCGAGTGATTTCTGCTTTGGTATTTCAGGCGAATTTGAAGATTGGAAATATGAAATTCTCTCGCAATGCTGCGGTTTTAAAATTACTAAAAATGATTTTTTAAATGAGCCTCAGCAAGCAGCGCTCAAGAAAATTTCACCGCAGGAATATGTTTCGCCTGATTGTGTTCCTACGGCAGTTTTTCAGGGTGTACACGATGAACTTGTGCCCGTACAGCACATATACGATTTTGTGAAACTGCTTGACGAAACAGGCGTAAAAAATGATTTGCTTATTTATGAAAACTCAAATCACGCGCTTGATAAAGACCCCGACAAAACAATAAAAGCAAGAAATATAATTGAAAGTTACGCTGAAAAATATTTCTGATATTTAAGGATGTTATGGGATGTTTATATTAAAAGAAATTATGCTTTTCTTTAAGACAGACTATCCTGACAGAATCCGTGACGCATTATACGGTTAAATAAAAAAGACAAGGTCAAAACCTTGGCTTTTGATATTTTATAAATTAAAACTCAAATTTATATTCGTGTTCTTCAACCCATTTTCCGTCGTCAAAATCGCGGAATCTGATAAGCACTTCATTTTCATAGACTTCAACAACTGCACCGATGCCCGGCTCGTATCCTTCGGTTGCGTGCTCTGTTGACTTGGGAAGATTTACGGATTTAACACCGTTTACAACTGAAACCGTGCGCTCACTTAACTGTGCGTGAGTATGTCCGCAGAAGAAAATCACGTTTTCGTAATCTGCAATTACATTTGAAAGTTTGTCAGAAGGGCCGTCTTCAATATAGTTTACAGGATGATGAGAAAAAACAAAAATGGGTTTATCCTCTTTTGATGCTTCTTTGAGAAGATTTTCAAGCCACTGAAGCTGACTTTCTGAAATATCAATACCATTTACGGAATCACTTTCTGATGTAAGGACAATAAAATAATAACCATCAATGATTTTATAATAGTTGTTGGTATCTATGTTACAACCTGCAAAATTTGCGTATTTAAGAAAACGCTCTGCCATCATATCGTATCCGCCTGTGCCGTTGCCGTAGTCATGATTACCCGGGGCGATTATCAGATTTTCTGCAGGTTTTGTGTTTTTAAGTGCAGTATAGAAGAAAATACTTTCAATGTCCTGCCCGTTCATTGTGTTGTCGCCAAGGAAAACAAGAGTGTCGTTATTTTTGCTGTTTCTGACTTCCTTGAGAATTTCAGAGTATTCTTTAAATGTCTGGAAATTGTTGCCCTCAATGTGAATATCGGAAAGGACTGTAAAACTTGTTTTAAGTTCAGGTGCGTTTTTTGCTTCGTAACTTTCTACAGGAGGGATTACAGCAGAAACGGGAAGAAAAACAAGGGTGAAAACTGTTAAAATAACATGCTTTATAAAATTGAGAACTTCCATAATGTACCTTCTTTCATTTTTTATTATTATATCATCAATAAAACGACAAAGTAAATAGAAAAGATATAAATAATCTACTGTTTGCTATGTTGAAAAATCTGTCTGACTGTGATATAATCTTGAAAAATATATTGTGCAGGAGGATAATATGAAATTTTCAATAATTGTTCCGGCATATAATGGAGAAAAATATATAGAAGAAACTCTTGATTGCTTACTGTCACAGACAGAAAAGAGCGTTGAAGTTATCGTTGTCAATGACGGCTCATCTGACAGAACTGAAGAAATTGTCAAAGACTACGCTTCAAAAGACGAGAGAGTGGTTTATGTATATCAGGAAAATGCAGGCGTTTCAGCCGCCCGTAACAACGGTATCGAAAGAGCAAGAGGCGAATACATAGTTTTTATCGACAGCGACGATTTGTTAAGCAAAGATGCCCTGGAAAAAATTTATGAAGGTCTTAAGGCAGAAGATGCAGACCTTGCTATTTTCAGAGTGCAGAGCTTTGGTGACGGATTGAATCAATATAACCACATAGTTGACAAACTTATTCAGGAAAAAGAAATCAGTTGCTATGACATGAGACTTCTTCGTAATTTCCTGGTAAGTAACAAGGCTTACAGAACTGAACTTCTTCAGAAAAGCGGAGTTCGTTTCCCCCCTATGAAATACAGCGAAGACGGTGCATTTTTCATGGAGTTTGTTCACACCGTGAAGCCGAAAATCACAGGTGTCAAAGACGCGTTGTTTATGTACCGCAGACACGAAGGCTCTGTTACTCATAAAGTAAATGCAGGACTTATCAGTGAGTTTTCAAAGTCTATGGAATTCATTTATGATGTTGCGGAAAAATCTTTTGAAGATGCTCCCGAAAACAAAGAAAATTATCTTCAGGAAATTCTCTTCAAATATTATCTTGCATTGATGAATGAGTTTTATCGTATGCTCTGGAAAGCAGACGACGATGAAGCACTCTCTGTTATGGGCAGAATCTGCGAAAATATTGACACCAGGATGACAGACAAAACAAAAAGAAGATGTGATCAGGAAACAAGAGATATCGGCAAGCTCTATTTCTCAAAAGAAGAGATTTTTGCTAATCCCGTTGTGAGCGTATATATAAAGAAACCTACTGAAGAGTTTCTGAACAGAATTTATTTGCAGACAATGCCTGTCTTTGAAATAGTTTCAAACAAGAAAGATGCAAAAGGCATAATCACAATCAAATTCAAATCAAAAGAAAGACCTGACACGCGACTTTTCAAAATCGCCGCAAGGCTTAAACGTTCAAAGAAATTTTCATTTTTCCCTGCCTGGATTATCAAACTGGGCGCAACTGTTTTCCTTAAAATTTACGGATAAAATAAAAACTCTGAAGTTTACAAGACTTCAGAGTTTATTTTTTTATAACCAGCTTTTAATTAATTCTGCAACTTTCTTTGAAGAATTTCCGTCGCATGCGCTGAGCTGTTGCAATTTGAATTTTTCTGTCTTTTCTTTATCGGGAGAAGAAACAGTGTTTCTGATTGTATCAAGAAGTTTTTGCGGTTCCGTTACCATTTCGCCGGGCAAATCATCGGGGAATTTAAGATAAAAGCCACGCTCATAATCTTTATAATCAGGGCAATAAAAAACAGATGGTACGTCAAGAAGACATGCGTCGTAAATTACTGATGAATAGTCAGTTATTATTGCACTGCTGACTGTAGTAAGTTCAAGTGTTGATTCGTCTGTCAGGTCTATGATTTTTGAATAATTTTTATCTGCAAGATTATATTTCATAACAGGGTGACGGCGGATGATGAAAATTTCATCCTCATCAAGTTCGTTGTTCAGTTTTTTCCAGTCAATCATAGAATCAAACTTTATACGTTTGCCGTTTTTCTCTCGGAATGTGGGGCAGTAGAGATAGATTTTTTTATCCTTGAATTCAGGATGTCTTGAATAAACTTTTTTCCGTAAAGAATCTGCGTCTTTAATTACACTATCTGTACGGGGAAGACCGAGAGCCATGCAGATTTCTTCTTTTATGCCGAATGCGCTCGCATAGAATTGTTTGCAATGCTCTGCAGTCACAACGACCGCGTTATATTGAGAGTGAGTTGCAATTTCTTCTTTTTTTGTAATGGGGGAGGGTGCATCAAGCCCGAACTTTTTGAATGCACCGCAAGCATGCCAGATCTGGATAAGTTTCTGATTTTTTCTGAGCTTGATTGTGCGCATGTAACGCACATAGTCGTCAGTCACTATAACTTTGCTTGTCAGTAAATAAAAATAAACACGTAATTTTGCCTTGGATGAATGGGGGAGCATCTCTGCAAAAATAACTTTTTTCGCGTCCAATGCATCGTATACGGCTTTGCTGTTGTCGGCGAGTTTTCCGTTTGCTCTGATTGTGTAAAAAAGAACAACGTTTCTTACGGGCAGACATCTGCAGAATGTACACCAGAATTTATTGAGAAAATCAAGAATTTTTCTTCGCCTTTTTGCATTCAGAATTTTTTTTAGCAATTGTTTCATACTGTTACCTCTGGAAAAAGTTTATCAGTCTGTGAGTTTGTAGAACGTAAGATTTGAACTTTCTCTTCTCTTGCCTCTGTCAAGAACGCAGAAAACAGGCTCGTTATTTTCATCGGTTATAATTGTCATACCTTCCGCTTCAAAACCTTTGCCGATATTTCTTGCAAAAACTTCTTCCACGATACCTGTTTCAACATCAAGAGAGAAAATTCTCTTTTTATCGTTTTCTTCATCACATGACATATAGAGTTTATCTCCGAACATTTCAGCACCCTGAATTCTGTCAATGGGTTCTGAAAG
>JAZSFV010000227.1:0-29133 GCA_045532395.1 Acutalibacteraceae bacterium | reverse complement strand
GCATCTGTGATAGCGTTTGCATCGCCTGATGCATTAGCTGCTGCGAGCTGTTCCTGAGCATCTGCTACCCACTGAACTGCACCGTTGTAGCCATCTACTACACCCCATGCATCGTCAATAGCTGATTCAACTTTGTCGAATCTCCAGAGAACATAGTCTTCTGATTCGTTCCAGTTAGCACCGTTATTATCGTATACATCGGGTTCAGCAAATACTTCATCCCAATATGCAAGTTTTTCTTCGAGAGTTTCGAGAGAGTTTACAGGATAACCTGCAGGAGCTGCTACAATATTGTAGCTGTATTCGCTTTCGTCGATAAGAATCGGGTTAAGGATGGGAAGAAGTGAATCCCAGAAGTACTGGTATCTACCAGCGTTGTAAAGACCGTTGAGAAGTCTTTCTGCTGTACCTGCAAGGTTAGAGTTCTGGATAAGAGCATCAATTGTTGTATGTGTTGTTAAGAACATTGCAGGCTGAGTATTTCTTGCAACAATTATGTTGAGAACATTGTTTACAATATATACTACAAACTGAGGAATTGTCTTGTTGAGAAGACTGTAATCAGCTTTATAGAAGAGGCTGAGGAAGTTTTCAAGGTCAAGGTTAAGGAGGCTGTTGAGAATCTTATTCATAAGAAGGTCATAAGAACCTGTTGCGCCGCCACCAAGAATCTTGTGGAGAGGAAGAACTGCGAATACAGTTTTGTCAATCTTTGTCCAGGGGCTGTCTGAGTCTGAAACGCCGCAGCCTTTGAAGAAGCCGCCGAAGTTGTTATCCTGGAGAGCCCAGTTAACAAGAACGTTAAGGAACTGTTCTACGCCTGAACCGTATGAAATTTCGATGGGAAGTGCACCGTTAAGGTAGTAAGCACCGATGTCAGCGAGCATGTAGAGAGCATAGTCTGTGCCCCATTCTGCATAGCCATATTCAACTTCTTCCATGTAGTTGATGGGAAGGATGTCTGCTGCAATTGAGTAAACAACGTAGCAAGCTACCTGGCCAAGGTTGTCAAGAGGAAGGGGTTCACCGTATGTATCTTCCCAGAGAACGTAAGGCATTTCTGAACGGATAAACTGTTTTGCAACATAAGCTACTTTACCCTGAAGGTCAAGAGCTTCAAATTCGTCCTGTTCGATGAATTCTGATGTTGCGGGAAGGATAAGTGTGCCGAGTTCTTTGTAAACGATTTCAAGAGCGTTATCAAGGTTCTGCTCAAGTTTATCGTTACCGCCGTCTACCCAGAATTTTTCACCTGTCCAAACCTGATCAAGAACTACATAGAGGAAGTGGTTGAGTTCAGCAATGATGCCGTTTGTCTTGTCATACTGACCCCATACGTAGTTGTCAAGGTTAAGTTTTGAAATATCGATATAATCCCATGCGGGGTGGGGGTTAGCAGCTTTTGCTTCGTCAAGAAGAGCACCGAGGTCATTCTTAATGAAAGGAATGAGAAGGTCTTTTGTTGCAGCATTAGCAGCGTTTTCAATAATACCCCAGATTGTCTGAGTGTTGATGTTTGTTTTGCCTGCCATTGAGGGAAGGAAGCCTTCTTCAATGTCACCATCAGCAGCTGTACCACCAAGAAGGATAGTATCTACTCCGTGCTGGAGAATTTTGTCAGCTGTCCATACGCCGTAGTCAACAGTAGCTACATCAGGATCATAGCTTTCATCAACCATCATCTCATAAAGCATATCGATGAGAAGGTTGTGAACGTTGAAGTCAAGGTCAACGAAAGATGCAACAATACCGAGGTCAAGGTCACCTTTGAGGAAGTTACCTACAATACCTCTGTTCTGGTTGAGGAAATAGAGAAGTTCGTAGAGGATGTTAAGGTCAGTTTTACCGCCTGTACCTCTTCTTGTTGTAGGAACTGCGTCAAAGTCGAGCTTTTTAACGTCACCACCAACAAGACCTGCAGCACTTTCAAGGCCTGCAACTGTGTCAAGAGCCTTGTCAACGCTTGTGAAGTCAAGTGTCATGATAGTGATGTCGATATAGAGGTCATCTCTCATGTCGTAGAGCATAGCGTCTACGTAGTCGAGAAGCTGAGAACCTCTCTGTGCTGTTGAAAGCACGGGGCTTTCATGCAAATCGTATGATGCGGGAGTCGCATAGCTTGTGTATGCAGCGCTAACGCCTACGCTAACTGATGTGAAAGCGAGAAGCATTACAAGAAGCATGCACAACATTTTTTTGGCTTGTTTCATTTTGTAAAACACCTCCGTGAATATTACCCGTCATTACGTTCAGACGGGCTAAACGTGTGACTTATACTGCAAAGTTTGTAACAATACTTTAAGGCCCTTAAAAGGGCAAAACTCTCTAAAAGCAGATGTCCACACTACTTCGCAGTATCATCTTACCACAGGTTTCAAAAAAAGTAAAGAGATTATTTATAAAAAATTATTAATTTTGTCAGTTTTTATTAAAAGTACCGGTCGAAAATATGCAAATCACTCAAAAATGCAGTAAATTATCAGAAAACAGAAAATTAAAAATGCAAATAAGAAATAAAAAAATCTCTCCTCGTTTCCAAGGAGAGATTTTGTTTTAATATCGTTTAGTGCTTCTTGCTTTTAAATCTTATTTGAAAAGGTTTTCAAAGAAGTTTTTGATAACTGCAAAGATATAGTTAAAGAAATCAACGAAATCACTTACGAGTTCAACTGTGGGTTCTGCACCGGCACCCTGGTCAGCACCGATGTTGATTGAATCGCCAAGTTCGTTACCGTAGAAGTCTGTTGTGCCCATATCGTCTTCAACTTTAACACCTGCGCCGAGGCAAGCAGACTGATTTGAAAGTCTGTAGTTATCGATAGGATCCTGACCTTCTGTCATGCCGTCAAATGCGTTAGCGAATTTGGGGTTCTTTTTGATTGAATTGTTATCGCCTTTGCTTGTCCAGTAGTAGCAGTTAGCTTCACCGTCAGCAACTGTAACTTTCTGACCGATAACCATTGCAAAAATATTGTTTTTAGCTGTTGCGATTTCAAGAGCAGATGCGTTTACGAATGTGTTGTTGTAAACAAGAACGCCTTCGCCGATTTTGCCTGCGCCGTCGCCGTCAGAAACGTTGAAACGAACTTTACCTGTTGAGTTTTCAAAGTTTACGAATGATTCGTTGTAAGATGAGAACATTTTTTCTACAACTGCGCCTTTTGAGCCTTTAACCTGAACAACTGCAACTGCTGTGCCATCATAGTCCTGAGCTGATGTAAGAGTACCAACATTTGATGCTTTACCGCCTGATACGAGAACATCGTCTGCACCGTTAAGGATAACTGCTGCTACGTTAATGTTTGCGAAGTCACAGTTAAGGATTGAAACGCCTGATGTTACAACGGGAGCTGCAGGTTCTTCAGTTTCTTCACCTTCTGCTGCGGGAGCGGGTTCTTCTTCAACTTCAAGCTTTGTGCTGTCAACTACAACACCTGCACGGCAGTTTTCAAATTTACAACCGTCAACTGTAATGTCTGTATTACCTTCTGCAATAAGAAGAGCTGAACCTTTTGCAAGGAGATTAGTTGTATCCATTTTGGGGAATGTTTCTGTGCCGTCTTCTGCTACAGAGGGAAGTTCGTAGTCTGTGTAGCCTACATTTTTGAACTGAATATCTTCAAGTGTAACATTTGTGCAATTTCTAACTTCGATACCATTGTAAAGAGATGTCTTTGCACCGATGCCGCTAAATGTTACATATTCACAATCTTTAATTGTAATTGCAGGAGCTACAACGTCAATTTTTTCGCTTTCAAAAACAGGTGTTGCAACTGCATCACCTTCTTTTATTTTGATGATGATAGGTGTTTCTGCTGTACCTTTAAGACCTTCAAACTCAACAGCTACCGGTGAGCCACTACCTACAATGATGATTTCAACTGCTGAATATTTGCCTGATTCAACTTCTTTGTTGATAGCGGGAATAACTCTGTTTCCGCCTTTTCCTTCAAGGTCAAAGCAAGTAAAAGCAAAGCCTTTCTGGTCATTTCTACCATTTGAACCGCCGGGTGCTGTTACAGTTTTTGTGCCGCCAGCATAGAATGTGCTAACTTTCTTTTCGGGTTCTGTTGTTTCTTCAGCAAATGCAACCACGCTGAACATTGAAGCAACCATCAATACTGCCAATAAAATTGATAATACTTTTTTCATTTGGATTTTTCCTCCTTTAAAATTTGTCAGTTAACTCTCGTACTGAATTAACTGTAGTGCACTTTGTATCGTATCATAAATTCCCGCCGATGTCAAGGAAAAAATAGCACTACCGTAGGCTGCTTCTTCCTTATGTTTCGGGATTCTGAGTGTCATTCCGAAAATTTCTGACACAATACGTTGTAAAGCCACGTTTTTTCTGATTCCGTTGCCTGATGCAATTAATTGACAAGGTCTTTCTTTGCACACGGAGATGCCTTTCTCATACATTGAGTAAAGTTCATCTGCCATTCCGTGCATTATTCCGTAAATGAAATGTCCGGGGGTGAAATTCTCGATTCCGAGAGAAGTTATGCTTGCTCTCTCGTCAGGATTTTCTCTTGTACCGCAGAAAAGAGTTGAAAATTCAATGGGATTTTCAATATTCTCGTTTTCTTCAAGGAATTTATCAATCCCTTTATAAGCGGATTTTACATTTTCGCCCGTTACCAATTCTGCAGTTTTACGGAAGAAATTTTCAAGCAAAGCAAATGCTCTGCCACCACACAGAGATGAGCCGACCATCAGGTGACTGTCTTCCACACAAGGTCTGATTTCAAGACCGTCAGCAGAAACATCCGCTTTCGTTGCAAATGAAATCTGACTTCCTGTGCCAACATTGACAAGCAAACATTCATCCACGTCACAGACGGAGCCGAGGAAGCTTGCCTGATTATCGCCGATAGCAACGCTTACGGGAATTTTACCGTCTTTCTTGCCGAGAATCATGTTTTCTTTTGTCACCGCAGGGAACAAACCAATATCAAGTCCTGCTTTTTTGATTGCCGTTTCATCAAAACGTGCATTTTTTATATCAAACAAGCCGTAGCTTGCTGCATCTGAAGTGTGCATGACAGGTTTATTTAATCCTGCCAGCTTCATCGCCGCATAATCATGGATTGTGCAGATTGTTGCGGCATTTTCGGGCACCATATTATTTTCTTTATGATAGAAATAAGTTGATGCACCGAAACCTGATGCCATTTTATAACCTGTAAGCTCAGTGAGATACTGTGCATAAGTTTTGCCGTCTTTATAAATTTCGTTAGCAGAGGCATCCTGCCAGATATAAAGACCGCTCACCGCATCGCCTTTTTCATCAAGATATAAAAGACCGTGCATCTGGCCTGTAACGCCTATTGAAACGATGTCGTCAAACTCGTTACATAAATCTTCAACCAGTGTCAGAGCTTTATCGAGAATTGCCAACGGATTCTGAATTTTTTCAAAAGGTTTTACATCTGTAAAAAAAGTGTCGTTAGGGAGAGTTGTGCTTTTCAAAACCTCTCCGCTTTTTGCATCAACCGCTATTGCACAGATAGTGGTTGTGCCGATATCAAGACCGATTACTTTCATATCAAATTTCATAGCCTTTCCGGCTACAGAATAAATTTAAAAACTACGTTATCCCCTGCCGTAGCCGGACAAGGCGTATAATGAAATTTCAGTCCATCTCAAAATTTTGCCATTATGGCAAATTTTGAGGGACATACAATCAGTTATAACCTCGTTGATTCCAAATCAAGACGTTTGATGATGTCCTGCTGAATTGCAGGTGACAAATCAAGGAAGTTTACGAAAGTACCGTGAATACGCATGATGTAAACTCCGCTGGGAGCATATTTCTGCGGGTCAGCAAGAACTTTTCTTAATGTTTCGGGAGTTGTTACATTCACATATAAATAGAAAGGTGAAATATCTTCGTTCAGGTCGTTGAAGAAAAGAGGAGTAATAACTCTTTCGCCGAAGTCTGCACCTTTATCTTCATATTCCTTGCCTGTGAAGAATTTGGGGTCAACGCCGAAGTGAGAAGCATAACCGCCGCAGAATTTTTCAAAGGGAAGTTTGAATGTTGACAACATTCTGAAACCAAGACCTGAGCCTGCTTCACCGTAAAGGGGGTCAACACCATAGCCTAACTGCTCACGTGCTTTTCTGCCGTCGGGAGTTGCGCCTACCCAGTAGCCGTATGTAAGATGAGTTGAGGGACTTGACCAGTCAGGACGGAAAGAATTTCCAAGATAGTTTTTCTTTGAAGAAATCATATCAGAAATCTTTGAAGCAATTTCTGCAGCTTCGCGGTCAACTGATACGATGTTGTTGCCGAATTTTGGACATGAAAGAAGATATTCTCTGAGTTCTTCTTCGCCTTCAAAGTTATTTCTCAATGCATTGATAAGTCTTTCTGCATCGTCGGGATAATCTTTAAGGAAGCAGTCAATTGCAATAAATGAATCTGCAATAATTGAAAGACCGTGGATAAGGCAACCGCTTCCGTTATATTTTGTGCCCTGTTCTTCTGTGTCACGCATATCGATGCCTGATTCAACACCACCCATGAACACGCTTAAGAAAGGTACGGGAAGATGAGAAATTGCAATTGAAGCACCGTTAGCCGCATCGCACATTTTATCGGCAAAATAATCTGCATTTTTATAGAATTCTTCACGGATATTACTGAGAAGTTTTTTCGGGTCTGTTTCTGTTGTTACAGTATCGATTTTCTTGCCTGTGATTGTTGAACAACCGTTGTTGAGAATGAGTTCAAGAATTTTCGGAAGATTGAACCATGAGTTTGTTGTGTTGCCGTTGTCTTTACCCATGATAAGAGGCTCCTGACAACCTGCAACCGAATAATCTTCAAGGTCACATGTATCTTTACCTGCATTTTTAAGAACCGCAAAGAGTGCATCGTCATTGAAAAGCGAAGGTGTAAGCACGCCGGGAGTAAAGAAGAATTTACCCATTTCGCGATACATTTCTTTGGGAGTGTTTTTATGTAATTTTGCAGAGAGAATGGGTTGGGGCAAGTTCATATCATAGTATGCATCCATCAAAGCATAAGATGTTTCGTTTGTAAGGTCTTTGCCGTCGTTTGATTTACCGCCTACAAGAACGCTCTGTGAAATTGCCCAGCTTCTGTCTGCAACGTTGAAGAAAACAAGAAAATGTTTGAGAAGCTCTGCAGTTGTTTTTCTGTCTTCACCGCTCATAGCTCTGTAAGGTTCAAAAATTCTGTCTGCATTACCTACTGAGAATGCAAAGGGGTTGGGAGCCTGTTCAAGACACATAACCTGCCACAAAAGCATAAATGACTGGATTGCTTCATAAAGACTTTCTGCACCCTGAGCAGGAACTTTCTTAAGTGTTTTCACCATAAGCTGGAGCTGAAGTTTTCTTGTATCATCTGCTTCTGCTAATTTGCTTTCTGCAATTTCAGCATATCTTTCTGCGAGACGTTTTGTGCTTTCAAGAGTAATAATAAACGATTTATAGTTTGTGATTTTTTTCTCGTTAGTTTCTGCTGATAATTTTTCGTTTATGTCAGCAATAATTTTATCAAGACCATATTTAAGAACGGGTCTGAAATCAGGGATAAGATGGCCTGTTACCTGCTCAATAAAGAAAGCAACTTCTCCGGTATAGTCTTCATACTTACCATACATATCCATAAGAGTGCTTACATAGTCTGTTTTCTTTGTAAATTCTCTCACTGCGTCAATGCGTTCTTTGGGGAATTCTTCGTTAGGTTCAATATCGTTGAAAACTGCTGTAGGGTCACAATAGCCTGAGAAAGTTTCAACTCTGAATGAGGGGTTGATAAGAGCATAGCTTCTTGCAAAAGCATCTCTCTGTGTGCCGGCAAAAACTGCGTTATCGCTGATTGAAAGAGGCAATATTTCAATGATTGCTTCAAGTTCTTTTGCAGCTCTCATTTCCTTGTCAAGAGATGAGAATTCTTCGCTGTGAAGATATGCAGCTTCCCTTGCAATAAGCCAACCGTCAAGACGCATCAGGCTTCTTTCTTCCTTGAAAAGAGCCTTGGCTTTGAGTGTGATTTCATCCTGCTTGTAAAGTTCGTTGATTTTCATTTTTATCACCTTATGTCTTTATAATAGATATGCCGTTCTCTTTAAGAACGTCCGTAAAGATTTTATAATCATCGTCAGTAACATTCCCTGACGCCATTTTATATTCCATACCGCATTGAAGCCATTTGTCTTTGCCGTATTCATGATAACGCAAAACTTCCACGTCAATTTTTTCATTGCCGAAAGATTTTATTAACTCCGCAAATTTTTCTGCATCTTCTTTTGAAGAATTGAAGCCGTTTATAAGCGGAATATGAATAAGAAGCTGATTACGTTTTTTTGAAACTTCTTTTATATTTTCAATTGTTTTTTCATTTGAAGAACCGATTATATTTTTGTGACTGATACTGTCGTAATGTTTCAAATCCACAATCATGTGATCAATAAGATTTTCAAGCTCGCAGAATTTAGGGTGAGATGCGTTTGTTTCAATGGCGGTGTTTATACCTGCTTCTTTACATTTTTCAAGCAGATTTTTAAGTGCATCAAACTGCACTGTAGGCTCTCCGCCCGTAAAGGTAACTCCCCCACCTGAAAACATCATCATTTTACTTGAGAGAATCTCCTCGAAAACTTCATCAGTATCATATTCGGTACAGGAAAGTTTTTCTTTACCGTCAATCTTCATAACAGCACCGTCAACAGCGATACTTTCGGGGTTTGAACACCAGGGGCAGAAAAAGTTACACCCCTGAAGATGATACACAAGACGGTTTCCGGGACCATCCTGAGAAAAATTAAAACCTTTATGTAAAACTCTGATTTTCATAAAATCACCATAGCAACCTATTATCCATTAAATTATATCACAAGTTATTATTATTGTCTATAAATAACTATTAAAAATAATTTATTTTCATATAACTATCTGTTGATTTTGACTATATGAGTGTGATATGATATATGGGTAGAAATTTATCCCCAAGGAGTTGATATATATGAAGTATGCCGTGATTCTTTACGACGGCATGGCAGACCTTCCCGTCCCGGAATTGGGAAATAAAACACCTATGCAGGTTGCAAAAAAGCCTAACTTTGACCGCCTTGCAACAAAAGGTGAAATCGGTCTTGTGAGAACAGTCGGAGAAGGCCTGAAACCCGGAAGCGACGTTGCTAACTTAAGCGTGCTCGGATATGACCCCAAAAAATATTACACAGGGCGTTCTCCCCTTGAAGCAGTGAGCATCGGTGTTAAAATGCTTGATGATGACATTGCTTTGAGATGCAACCTTGTTTCACTCTCTGATGAAGAAAACTATGAAGACAAAACCATGGTTGACTATTCAGGCGGTGATATTTCCACACCTGAAGCCGCTGAAATCATAAAATCAGTTGAAGAACATTTCGGAAACGATATTTTTAAATTCTATTCAGGCGTTCAGTACAGACATTGTCTTATCTGGCACAAAGGCACAGTTGATTTAGGAAACATGACTCCGCCTCACGATATTTCAGGTCAGGTTGTAGGTCAGCACCTTTCAACAAGTGAAAACGCAAAAGAACTTATCAGCATGATGAAAGAAAGTTACGACTTTCTCATGAAAAACCCCGTAAACATAAAGAGAATGGCAGAAGGCAAGCTTCCCGCAAACTCAATATGGCTCTGGGGCGAAGGCAAGAAACCTATGCTTTCATCTTTCGAAGAAACTTACGGTCTTAAAGGCAGTATTATTTCTGCAGTTGACCTTCTTAAAGGTATCGGCCAGTGCGCAGGAATGAAAACTCCTGACGTTGAAGGTTCAACAGGTTATATCGACACAAACTTTGAAGGCAAAGCAAAGCAGGCAGTCGAAGACCTTAATTCAGGCTGCGATTTCGTTTACGTTCATTTTGAAGCACCTGATGAATGCGGCCACAGACGTGAAGCAAAAAACAAAGTCCGTTCAATTGAACTTATAGACGAAAAAGTTCTTCCGATAATAATAGACGGTCTTGAAAATTTTGACGACTATAAAATCCTCATTCTTCCTGACCACCCCACACCTATCAAAACAGCAACTCATTCATCTGACCCTGTGCCTTATATGATTTATCACAAAAAAGGCGAAAAGGAAAATACATTCACATCAATCAACGAAGAAACCGCAAAGATGACAGGTAACTTCATTGACTTCGGTCCTGATGTGATGAAAAAGTTCCTCTCAAAATAAATTTAAAGAAAGAAGAAGAAAAATGAAAATAAATACAAAATGCTTACATTCAGGATACACACCTAAAAACGGTGAACCCAGAGTTCTTCCCATAACACAGAGCACAACTTTCAAATACGAAAGCAGTGAAGAAATGGGCAAACTCTTTGACCTTGAAGCTGAAGGCTATTTCTACACAAGACTTCAGAACCCCACAAACGATGCAGTTGCAGCAAAAATTGCAGACCTTGAAGGTGGTGTTGCTGCAGTTCTTACTTCATCAGGTCAGGCAGCATCTTTCTATTCAGTTTTCAACATCTGTCAGGCAGGCGACCACGTTGTGGCATCAGCTGCAATTTACGGCGGCACTTTCAACCTTTTCTCTGTTACAATGAAAAAACTGGGAATCGATTTCACTTTCGTAAATCCCGATTCAACAGAAGAAGAATTAAACGCAGCTTTCAAAGAAAACACAAAAGTTGTTTTTGCCGAAACTCTTTCAAACCCATCACTCAACGTTCTCGACATTGAACTTTTTGCAAAAGTTGCTCACGCTCACGGTGTGCCCCTTATTGTTGACAACACTTTCCCCACACCGATTAACTGCAGACCTTTTGAATTCGGTGCAGACATCGTAACTCACTCAACAACAAAATACATGGATGGTCACGCAACTCAGGTAGGCGGTGTTATTGTTGACAGCGGTAACTTTGACTGGACTAAGTCAGACAAATATCCCGGTCTTACAACACCCGACGAATCATACCACGGAGTTATTTATACAGAACGTTTCGGCAAAGGTGCTTATATTACAAAATGCGTTACACAGCTTATGAGAGACTTGGGTTCAATCCCCTCTCCCCACAACGCTTTCCTTCTTAACCTCGGTCTTGAAACACTTTTCCTTCGCGTGCCGAGACATTGCGAAAACGCTCTTAAAGTTGCAAAATTCCTTGAAGAGAACGAAAATGTTACATGGGTAAATTATCCCGGACTCGAAAGCAACAAATATTACGACCTTGCAAAAAAATATATGCCCGACGGCACAAGCGGCGTTGTTTCTTTCGGTATCAAAGGCGGAAGAGAAGCTGCAACAAAATTCATGGACGCACTCCAGCTTGCAACTATTGCAACACACGTTGCAGACTGCAGAACCTGCGTTCTTCACCCCGCAAGCACAACACACAGACAGCTTACCGCACAGCAGCTTGAAGAAGCCGGCGTAGCAGAAGACCTTATCAGATTCTCAGTAGGTCTTGAAGATGCTGACGATATTATCGCAGATATTGCACAAGCTATTGAAAAATCCAAATAATAATATTGACTTTTCAAAATTTGGTTGTATAATGTAATTGTACATTAAAATTTTAATGCGAAGGAGAATTCAACATGAAAAAAGCTCTTAAAATTATCGGCGCTATCGTAGCTGTAGCTGGTGTAGTTGCCGCAGCATATTTCCTTATAAAAAAATATTTCTGCAAGAAAGATAACTGCACATGCGAAGAATGTGAAGATATCTGCTGCTTTGAAGATGACGAAGAAATCTGTGACTGCACTGAATGTACAGAATGCGTTCAGGACGACGAAGCAGTTGAAGTTGAAGAAGACAAACCTGCAGAAGAATAATCCAAACAAAAAACGCCCTTGAAGTTCAAGGGTGTTTTTATATTTCAGAAAAAAGCACCGACAGAGTTTCAAAATATCTGTCGGTGTATTTTTATTTATTAAGTTCTTCAATATATCTTTCCAACGCATCGTTCTGGTCAGGCAAAAGCAAAAAGCCGTTTTCTGTAAGACTTTTCTTTGAAAGCCTTGAATTAAGAGGTCTCTTTGCCTTTACGGGATATTCCGATGTGGGAATATGATTTATTTTCACTGAAAGACCTGATTTTTCCATTATCATTTCAGCAAACTCAGCCCATGAAATAAAGCCCTCGTTTGATGCGTGATAAACGCCGTACTTTTCAGTCTGAATCATCTCCACAAGAAGCTTTGCCAAGTCGCGTGTGTATGTAGGAGAGCCTATCTGGTCTGCAACCACATTCAACTCATTTCTTGTTTCTGCCAGCCTGCGCATTGTTTTAACAAAGTTGTTTCCGTTTATTCCGTAAACCCATGAAGTTCTTACAACAAAAGATTTTGAGCAAAGCCCGAGCACTTTATTTTCACCGTCAAGTTTTGTTTGTCCGTAAACATTCTGCGGATTTTTAGCGTCGTTTACTTCATACGGAATTTCGCCGTCACCGCCAAAAACATAATCTGTGCTGACATAAATCATTTTTGCACCGATTTTTTCACAGGTAGCAGCAATATTTCCGCTTGCGTCTGTGTTGATTCTGCGGCAGATTTCCTGTTCATCTTCTGCTTTATCAACCGCCGTATATGCTGCGCAGTGAATCACGCCGTCAGGCTTATTTTTAATAATAAAATCTTCAGTTGCCTGCTTGTCTTCAAGGTCAAAACTCTCTTTGTCACAAGCTATGTATTCTATAGAGAATTTCTCAAGTTCTTCTATAACATCATGGCCCAGTTGTCCCGCAACACCTGTTACAAGAATTTTCATTTCAAGCTTTCAGCCCTTTCATAGAAAAATCTTACATCACTGTCGCAGAATTTCGGAGCTTTGATATCTTTTTCGCTTAAAATCGGATTTTCAATGTCCCAATCAATCGAAAAAGCTTCGTCACAGTAGCATACGCTTCTGTCGTTTTCAGGAGAATAATAATCGTCTACCTTGTAGGAAAATTCAACATCGTCAGTAAGTGTCACAAAGCCATGTAAAAAGCCTTTGGGAACAAATAACTGTTTTTTGTTTTCTTCAGAAAGTTCAACCGCAATCCATTTAAGATAACTGGGTGAGCCTTCTCTTATATCTACAATAACGTCCATTACGGCGCCTTTGATACAAGTTACAAGTTTTGCCTGACATTTAGGGTTTGTCTGACAATGCAAACCTCTGAGTGTTCCTTTTTTCTGAGAAAAAGAACGATTGTCCTGCACAAAATCTATGTCAATCCCTGCTTCAGCGAAAGCCTTTTTATTATAGCCTTCCATAAACCAACCGCGATGGTCACCAAAAACCCTGGGCTCAATTACAAATGCATCGGCAAGGGAAGTTTCAATAATATTCATATATATTTTCCTTTCAGACAATCAACCTTTGTTGCCGTTTTCTTCGTTTTCACGGCCCCAGTGCGGTCGCTGTCCGGGTTTGTCTGCATAAAGGATTTTACCTTCTGCAACTCGCATAAGATGCTGACCGTAAGAAGATTTTCCGTATTTTTTTGCTGATTCAATAAGTTTTGTCTTTGTAATCCAGTGCATGTTATATGCAATTTCTTCGGGAGCAGAAATTTTGATACCCTGAAGAGTTTCGATTGTTTTTATAAAATTACCTGCGTCCATAAGAGAATCAACAGTACCTGTATCAAGCCATGCAAAACCCCTGCCCATTGTCTTGACTTCCAGAGTTCCTGCTTCAAGATACATTCTGTTAATATCTGTTATTTCATATTCGCCTCTTGCACTTTTCTGAAGTCCTTTTGCATATTCCACAACTTTATTATCGTAGAAATAAAGCCCTGTTACTGCATAGTTTGACTTGGGTTTTTCAGGTTTTTCTTCAATAGAAACGGCATGACCGTTTTTATCAAATTCAACAACACCGAAAGCTCTCGGGTCTTCAACGTAATAGCCAAAAATTGTAGCACCCTCTTCACGTTTTGCAGCCTGACGGAGAATATGACCGAGACCGCTTCCGTAGAAGATGTTATCGCCGAGCACCATAGCAACGTTATCTTTGCCGATAAACTTTTCGCCGATAACAAAAGCCTGTGCAAGACCTTCAGGTTTTTCCTGAACTGCATAAGACAACTTAAGACCGAATTGTTTGCCGTCACCTAAAAGATGCTCAAACTTCGGAGTATCGTCTTTTGTAGATATAATAAGTATCTCTCTGATACCTGCCAACATTAAAACTGAAAGAGGATAATATATCATCGGTTTATCATAAACCGGTAAAAGCTGTTTACTGTTAACAATTGTCAGAGGGTACAGTCTTGTGCCTGAACCGCCGGCAAGAATAATTCCTTTCACCCAAACACTCTCCTTATGTTTTTTGGTCTGATTTTTACAGACACCTATATTATAAAACTTTTTTTCAGTTTCGTCAATTTTTTATTTAATATTTTTTAATAATTTATCACTTTTTTAAAAATGTATCAATATCTTGTGGTGCAACAACACTTATTCAAAGAATGTGAACACGAAAATTCTTATAATGTAATATGCTTTTGAAAGAAGTGCTGTCAATTGTGCCGTAAAAGAATTATCCGTTTCACCCAGAGCGATATTTCTCTTTAATTTTTCAAAAGTTTCATCAGTCTTTGTTGTTATTTCGAAAACAAAATTTTCAGAAGCAAATTCGTTTTCATTTGCAGGTCTTGAAATATTGAAAATATAAGTTTCCCCAGGTGTAAGACGAGAGAAAGCACCCAGAGCAAAAAGGCTTTTACCGCTGCAGGTATATTCAAGATTAACATTATAAGTAAACGACACCAGAGTCTTCGTTACATTTTTAACCTCAAGATTCACTTCAGGTCTCGGGGGAATCTGCCATTCAATAACCTTTGAGCCAAACATTCCGTCTTCTGCTTTTCTGTAGAGATAAACCGTCTCTCCCGGAAAAACAGGCAGATAATCATCTTCAACTGAAAACTCTTCCCCATCTTCTGAAAGCTTATAATAAACTTTTCCTGAATAAGCTTCAGTCGATTGTTCATTTATAAAATCTATTTCCGGGCTGTCAAGCTTTAATCTTTTCGGAAGTTCTGTTATTACATTATACCCGTCCATGTTTATAACAAAAGCCATCGTGGCATCAGAATCGAGCCATTCTTTTACACTCTGACCGCTTACCACCTGATTTGAATGTTTTGTTTTCACCGAAACTTTATCTTCATCAAAAGACAAGGTTTCATCTTCAAAATCATAGGTTATAGGATTTATATAAACCTGAAAAGAATAATTATAGTCTGTAAAGCCTTCATCACTTACTGTAATTTCAACAGTGTTCTGTTTATACGGTGTCAATTCAATATCTACACTTTCACCGCTTGAAACCATTGTACCGTTAACCTTAATATCATACATCGACGAAGTGGTAACAGTAATTGATGAGCACTCGTTATCAACCACAAGATAATCAGGACGTGACGTGTTGACATTCATTTCATATTCTTTTTCGCCTGCCGTCACAATCACTTCAGAAAGCATAGTGTCATCCTGACTGAAATGACGTTCATAAACTTCACCGAAAACGCCGTCACGGAAAGCTACCGCCTTTACTGTCATCATATCCGAAATATCAACAGGAGAAGTATAAAGAATACCGTTTGTTATCGGATCTGTGCCGTCTGTTGTATAATAAATTTCGTCTGCACTTGAGCAGGAAAAATTGAGCTTTTCAGCAAGCGAAACGTCGCCTTCACCAAGAGAAAACTTTACATACAAATCGCTGCTTGTAAACGCCTTGATAACAAAGTTGCCAAGACGCATATAATATTTTCCGTCAAATCCGTTTATAACTTTTTTGTGTATATCTTCCCAATCTTCACCATCAATGCTTACAAAGCTTTCCCCTGCGTTACTGAGATTTTCAACGCTCTGTATTCTGTATTCCATGAAAATTGCTTCAACCTGTGCAGTGAAAACCTGAGTGGGATTTTCAAGATAAACTACTACGCTGAATTTTTCACCTTTGTTAAGATTCACAGCCTTTGGCAAAACCTCAGTATAATATCCGGGCAAAGCTTTTATGCCGTCAATTTCTTGCTGCAAAGTGCCTGATGTAGGGTCTGATTCATCTGTAAGACCTGTATAAATTTTAACATTGTAAATAGTATTGACATCTGTTGTGTAGAAAGAAACTGCTTCCAGAACTTCTTCACGTGAACAGTCAAAAACATTTGCCATGTGAATCTCCGTTGAATCTTCAAACCCTATAGGAGTATACTGGATGCTTTCATCATGTGAATAGATATTTTCGTAATTATATCTGTTTTCGTATTTATAAATTCCGATATAATTTATAGTTACATCTTCGTATGAAAGCCAGAAGCAACCATCGTCGCCCCATTCTTCGCCCCAACTGTTCTGCACAAGCCATGCGCCATTATTCTCAATGTGTTCGGAATTGTTGAAATTTTCTTTCGGATAATTGTCATCCCAACCGATAATTACAACGCCGTGGTTTGTATGGTCACCGGTATAGTTATACCATGCGTTGGTTTCAGGATTATAGTTTACACTCTGATTTGAAGCAAGATACGCAATATCAACAGCCTGCTTGTTTTTATACATTTCCCCTTTAACCTGCTCTACAAGAGTCTGTCTTGCAATTTTCTGCTCGTTTTCATTTTCGTAAGCGTATTTCGGAAATGAAATCATATTCTGCAGATGTACAACTGAATTATATTTGTATTTTTCAGAAATTTTTTCGTTTGAATAAGGAAAATCCTCCTCGTAAACCGGTCCGTACCAGTTTGCAAGGGAGTTTGTTGCAGTGAAAGTAAAACCACCGTTATTAAAGGGATTATAATCACCGAAAAGATTTCTGAACGCTTTTTTCTGATTTTTAGATGCATAAGTAAAATACGAAAGATGTGCTTCTGAAAAATTAACATCCTGATTGTATTTCATAAGCCCCGTTTCGCTTGAAGTAAGGGCAGAAAAAGCCCAACATGTTCCGAATTTACCCTGATTTCCAACAATTGTTTTAAAGCCGTCTTTTGCAAGAAAATAGCTCTGTGGAAGATTGGAAGATTTGTTTGAATAAGGTTTTATCGGCACCTGAGAAACCAGACCTGATGTTATTATGCCATTATTTTTAAGAGCCAGAAGCTGTTCTTCAGTAAGCGATGCAAAAACAAGTTCCTTTTCTTTTTCCAGCGCAAAAGTTGTAAAACTAAAAGATGTAAAAATTACAGTCAAAGCCAAAACAAACGATAAAAACTTGTTTTTCATCGAACTCACCTGCTTTCGTTAAATTTCTTCAGTTTATTTTTATTTAAGGTATTCTTCCATCATCAGAGCCGCATCTCTTACGATTTCTGCGCAAGGACGCGTCTTTTTATAGTGTTCTGTTCTTTCTTCGGGCACGTGACTTTCAGAAGGACCTGAAAGGCCTAACAAATCGCGGCATATAAAAGAACCATTTGTTTTTTCAAATTCTTCTTTTAAAAATCTTATTTCCTTGTATGCTTCTTTTTTTGATTCAGCTGCATCTTTCAGGTTGCTTTTATCGGCAAGACCTGCAAGCATCGTGCATGCACTGAAGGCACCGCAGACCTCTCTGAGTCTTCCGAATCCTCCGCCGAAGCCTATTGAAATTCTCATCGCTGTTTCTTCATCAAAACCAAACATATCTGCAAAGGCACAAAAAACTGCCTGTGAACAGTTATATCCCTGTTCGAAAAGTTCCACTGCTTTGTCTGCTCTCTGTCCCATTTAAGCCACTTCCTTTATTTCTGCATTTTTTCTTATTTCAGCAATATATGCTTCGTATTTTTCTGTTTTTAATTTATCTTTTGCAATACTTTCGTAGTCCTGAACGGAAACTTCATCCTTACTGTTTTCAAGTTCTACGTTCATTTCAATAATTTTCTGCTGAATTTCCTCTTCGGTAGGTTTAAGTTTTCCTTCCGCATAAATATTTTTAAGTTCCATTATTCCGTTTTGCAGGTAATATGAATAAAACTGGGACATTTTAATAGTCTTTATTCCCACAACACCTTGTTTGTCTGCATTTTCTTTGTTGAAAGCCTCTGCCTTTTTATAAAGACCTTCGTAAGTTATGTCGTCGTAAATTCCTTCTTCTCTCATGAGTATAAACTGAATTTTCGCCATTATGCTTTCTTCACGTGCAAGCTCATTCAACGCTTCTTCAGGAGTTTTTTCGTCAAATTTTGTCTGCCAGAAATTTTCTGTATATTGGACATCGTATTTTTCAAGATAATCATTGAGGACTTCTGCGCGGAGTTTGCCTTTGAAATAATCAATTTCCGCTTGTGTTACAACTTCTCCGTTAACCGTAAGCACTGCAGTCTTCCCTGCATCTTCTTTTTTTGCGCAGGAAAAGAGAGAAAAAGCCGTAACAAGCAAAAGAAAAACTGATAAAATTTTCTTCAAAAAAACACCGCCTTTCCGCAGTTTAATAATTTAATTATACATTAGATGCGGTTAAAAATCAATATATTAAGTTGACAACTGAAGAGCAGAAGTATATAATTATTACATTATTTATGAAAAGGAGAGACTAACATGAAAAAACTCTTAGCAATTTTTCTTGCAGTTGTAATGTGCATGAGTGTTATGTGCTTCACAGGCGCTACTGCAAGCGCAGCAGACGTTGCTGAAAAAACACTTAAATTCAAAGGTGACGGCGAATTTAAAATTCTCCAGGTTACTGACTTGCAGGATACTTCATACGCTGCTCCCGCAACATATGAATACCTCAGAGTAATTATTGAAGAAGAAGACCCTGACCTTGTTGTTCTCACAGGCGATAACATCGCAGGCGGTACAGGAGATGCTCTTTTTGAGTTTATCGCAAGATGGCAGGTAGAAAAAGCTATCGACAATACAATGTCTTTCTTCAATGAACTCAACATTCCCGTTGCAGTTGTTTTCGGCAACCACGACGGTGAAGCTCTCATCAGCAAAGAAGAACAGATTGATATGTATCAGAAATATGAATGCTGTGTTGCTATCAACGAAGGTGACGAGCTCTACGGCACAGGCACATACAACCTTCCCATCTATTCTTCAGACGGAGAAAAAATTGTTTACAATCTCTGGATGTTTGACTCAAATATGTACGATGATGTAAACGACGGTTACGACCACGTTCATGAAGACCAGATTGAATGGTATGTAAACAAATCAAATCAGCTTAAAGCTCAGAACGGCGGAGAAGTTGTTCCCTCAATGGCTTTCCAGCACATCATCGTTAATGAAATTTACGATGCACTTGTAGAAGTACCCGCAGGTTCTGAAAACGCAATCCAGCGCGGTGACAAATGGCTTGGTCTTCCTGAAGGTGTAGAAGGTTTCTTAAGAGAAGCTCCCTGCCCCGGCACAGTTGATTCACAGCAGTTTGAAAAAATGGTAGAACAGGGCGACGTTAAAGCTATGTTCTTCGGTCACGACCATGTAAATGTTTTTGAAGTTCCCTATCAAGGCATTGACATCGTAAATACTCCCACATCAGGTTTCGGCTCATATGGCGACGAAAACCGTGGCGTAAGAGTTATTACAATCAACGAAAACGATACATCAAAATACGAAACAAAACTTATCAACTATAAAGAAAAATTTGCAACAGATGAACTTTCAGAAGTTCGTTACGACATGAACGGTGGCGACAACCAGTTTATCGATGCACTTCGTTACATCTTCCTTGCAGTTCAGGCAGGTAATTCTGTCCTTGATGTATTCTACGAAATCTTCTGTCTCATTTTCTGATTAACTGACAGAGAAATATTCAAGCCGGAGTCTCAGGACTCCGGCTTTTAACAAGAGGTGTACTCTAAATTGAAACGTGAAAACAGACAAGCGTTCAAAAAAGGGGTCCGTAACGGCATTCCTATCGCGTTAGGATATTTTGCAGTTGCTTTTACATTGGGAATTGCCGCATCAAATGCAGGGCTTACGCCTTTTCAGGCAACACTCGCAAGTTTGACAAACAATGCTTCCGCAGGTGAATTTGCAGGTTTTACAATAATTGCAGCAGGTTCAGGATATATTGAAATGGCAATAATGCAGATTGTGGCAAACGCAAGATACCTGCTTATGAGCTTTGCCATGAGCCAGAAAATCCCACAGAACATGAAACTTCATCACAGACTGTTTGTTGCTTTTGACCTGACAGATGAAATTTTCGGAATCTCAATTGCCGAGCCGGGAAAATTAAACCCTTATTTTTCATATGGTGCTTTTTCAGTTGCGATTCCCGGTTGGTCTGTAGGCACTTGCCTTGGTGTCATTCTTGGTAACGCATTACCTGCAAATATTGTAAGTGCATTGAGTGTGGGTCTTTTCGGAATGTTTATTGCAATTGTCGTTCCCCCTGCAAAACAAAACAAGAAGCTTCTTGGAATAGTTCTTGTTTCAATGGCATCAAGTTTTGCCTTTTATAAAATCCCCGTTTTTGATGCAATTTCTTCCGGCACAAAAACAATTATTCTCACCGTCGTTATCGCTCTTGCAGCGGCGATTTTATTCCCCGTAAAGGAGGATGAAAACGATGAAGAATAATGTATATATCTATATTGCTATCATGGCTCTCGTTACATATCTTATGAGAGTTCTTCCCATGACCATTTTCAGAAAAGAAATCAAAAACAAAACAATACGTTCTTTCCTTTATTACGTGCCTTACGTTACATTGACAGTTATGACTTTCCCCGCAATACTCGAAGCAACGGGAAGTGTTTATTCAGGTATTGCCGCTTTGATTGTAGGCGTATTGATTGCCTGGAAAGGCGGAAGTCTTCTTCTTGTTTCTGTGGCATCATGTATAATTGTATTCGTACTTGAATTGTTTATAACCTAAAAAAACAGATGTAGAAATTTCTACATCTGTTTTTTATTTATAATATTAAATTTTACAGCTGTTCAAACAACGGAATGCTTTCGTTTTCGTGTTCCCAGAACATGAAATTATTATGTTCTACATAAACACATCTGAAACCATAAATCGCAGATGCACTGAATGCAGGCACATAAAGAAGGCCTCTCATGCCCCTGAAGACAGGTGCATCAAGTTTAACTTCTTCTCCTCCTTCAACAACTGCAATGTCGCTTCCTTCTGTGAAAGTTACTTTCTTGCCGTAAATCCCGAGTGTCATTTTGCCTTCTTCTTTTGCAACGAAACCACCAACACTCTGGAAAACAACAGAAAGAGGCGCGTACCATATTCCGTCTTCCTTAACAGGGAAAGCATTTACACCGCCAAGACCTACAAGCATGCCTTTGTAAACCATTCTCGGATGTCTCTTAAGGTAAACCGGAGGCATAGCATGAGGAAGAATCATATCTTTTTCTTTGTCTATGATAACTTCGTCTATAATATCTGCCTCAATATCTCCGTCAAGACCTAAGAAAGATGTAATTTTCATCTTCTTGCCGTCAACTTCAAACAAAGCAAAAGACGGACGGTCTTCAATTTCCTGAGGATAAAAAGCTGCATGGAAAATGCTCTGCTGAGAATTACATCCCGGTGCACCGCCACCTGCATTTGAAAGCATATAGTGGATTGTACCCTGTGACGGTTTTGCAAAAATTTCGTCATTCTTTATGGGGAAACTTCTTGAGAAATTATGCTCGTGTCCTGCAAGCATAATATCGCACATATCAACGCCCTCTCTCATCCAGGGGAAAGCATCAAAGTTGTGACCTGCAGGATTTGAATAATAAATGGGGAAATGATATGTACCGATTTTCCATGTTTTATCTGTCTCTGTCAAATCTTTTTTAATCCATTCGCCTACTTCGTCGGGGCCGTTAATGCCCATAACGCAGAAATGCACGTTGCCGTAGTCAAAAGAATAGTTTTCTGTTTTCCAGATTCCGGGGCCATTGTCAGCATAAGCCATTTTAAACTGAGTATTGAAAAATTCTGCAGGCTCTGCGTAATATCTTCCTTCACCTTTTTCGTAATCTTTAAATCCGCGGTTGTCATGGTTGCCGAGAGTCATCATAAGCGGACGGTATTCCATAATACCCTCCATACCTTTTAACGCACCGTTCCACTGAATAACGTGCTGACCGCAGTCAGTGTTGTCGCCACCTGTAACGATGAATTTCACTTCAGGATGTTTTCTTAAAATCTCTTTAAGAAAAGCATTTATTTTTGAATAATCCTGCTTATAGAAATTACCCTGCTGTTGGTCAGAAATTGCAACAAAAGTAAATTTTTCAAGATTTTCTTCTGCAGTTGTGAAATAATATTCTTCACTTCTGTTGTTTTCGTCACCGCAGGTATAGAAATATTTTGTGCCCGCTTTAAGACCGTCTGCAATTGCAGTATGGATATAGCTTTCATCCATGTCGCTTCTGAAAACAAGATTTTCTGAATCTTTTCTGATAACCTTATCTGTGTTTTCTTCTCTGTATTCAATAAAACCGCACGGTACTGTTATATCAGTTCTCCATGTGACTGCCATCTGTTTTGTTGCGTCTCCGTTAATCGAAAGCATGATGTGGTCAGGTTTTTCTGTGGGAAAACCTGCAGGTTTTTTCATTGTTTCTGCCATTTGAAAATCTCCTTTATTTTTTAGTCGTTGTTTCTTCTACTTTTTCGTATACAAATTTGCGGACAAGACTTTTTGTCTTTTCAAGGTCAACATAAAGCACGTCCTGACCGTTTATTTTTTTACTTGAATAAGCACCATCAAAAGGCACTCCGCTCTGCACAATATCATAGGTTATATAAATCAATGCACTTTCTGCAAAAACAGTAAGCTGTGCTGCACTCATGTCTGTTTCAATATAAGGCATAATACCCTCAACTGTTTTCACAAGGTCAAGCGGATTTGTTTTCTTTGCGGAGTCAATAATTGCGCTGATTACTTTTCTCTGTCTTTTAGTTCTGTAGAAATCGCTGTCAAGCTTACGGATTCTTACATAAACAAGCGCTTCTTCACCGTTGAGCTTAACGTTCTCACCATAATCTATTTTCTGCCTTGAAGTTCTGTTGATAAATTCTGCTTCTCGTTTTTCTACTTCTACAGTTACACCGCCTAAGTTATCAACAATATCCTTAAATGCATTGAAATCAACAAGCATATAATTATCAACTTCAATGCCGAAGTTTACTTCTATCGTTTCCATTACGAGCTGGGGTCCGCCATATTTACAGGCCGCGTTCATTTTCCCCTTTCCGTGCCCGGGAATTTCAACGTAAGTATCGCGCATAAACGAAAGCATTTTAAGCTGCTTGTTCTGCTTATCAACAGACAGGAGAATCATCGTATCGCTTCGTGATGTTTCTTCGCCTTTTCTGTCATCAACACCTATAAGAAGAATATTGTAAACATACCCTGCATCAATCATGTTTACTATTGATTTAATAGTATTCTCTTTGCTCGTGTCTTTATAATTTACGTTTGTAAACATAGAATATATGTATGCGGTAATTCCGCCGTAAATAATAATTGCAATCAAAAGCAGAGAAAGAATTGTTCTTCTTATTTTTCTTCCTTTTCTTCTTTTTTTACGTGGTTTCACATGTTCTGTACTGTTTGAATATTCTGAAGACTGTACAGTTGTCTGCCTTGTGTTATATTTTTTGTTGTCGAACTCATCTTTCAGGTCATTGAAATTAACAGATGATTGTCTCATCGGTGGTTGCTGAGTCTGATACTGCTGATTTGCACGCTGACTTATATAAATGTCCTCAGATGCATGAGACGGATTCTGCGGCTGTTGTCTTTGCACAGGTTGTCCGCCATAAGGTTGTTGAGGGCGCAGTTTTTCAGCCTCCGCTCTTGCATTTGCACGTCTTACCATTTCAACGTATTCATGCCTGTCAGAGGAAGGATTGTTTGCGTTTGTTCTGTTGTTTCTTTTGCTTACCGGTATATCAGAACGACCTTGTCTGTTATAATCCGCCAAACCCATCAACTCCACAAAAATATAATCTCTTAACAATTCATTTTACACTAAAACTTATCAATATGCAAGACGCCCCGTAAAATTGGATTAATTTGTTGACAAAAGACTGTTTTTGTTTTAAAATCTATTTCGAGAAGGTTGGGCAGTCGCGGCTGATTTTATCAGACGAGGAAAGTCCGAGCCCCACAGAGCAGGATAACGGCTAACGGCCGCCGAGGGTGACCTTAGGGAAAGTGCATAGAAATACACCGCCGTGATTTTTTCACGGTAAGGGTGAGATGGTGCGGTAAGAGCGCACCGGTGTGCAGGAGACTGCACAGCCAAGTAAACCCTATCCGGAGCAACACCGACTGAGGTTCTGCATTTGCTCGATGTATACCTCGAAGGGTGGCTTGAGCACTGTGGCAACGCAGTGCCTAGAAAGATGATTGCCTTAAACGACAGAACTCGGCTTACAGACCTTCTCATTATTAAAAACCAACCGAAAGGAATTTTATAAAATGGTAAAACACATGATTATCTGGGAACTTAAAAGCGAAGTTGCCGATAAAGAACTCTGCAAAACTGAAATAAAAAATGCACTTGAAGGACTTGTAGGAAAAATTGACGGACTTTCAGAAATGCATATTCTGACAGAAAAACTTCCCTCATCTTCAGGCGATATTATGATGGATTCAACTTTTGAAAGTGTTGAAGCTCTCGGAAACTATCAGAAACATCCGCTTCATGTTGAAATTGCAAACGGCAAAGTAAGACCTAACGTTTCAACAAGACTTTCTTTTGATTACGAAGTATAAAACAAAACCCTCGCGAATCAGTTCGTGAGGGTTTTTATTATTCCGCTTTGCCCATTGTAATGTGAATGGATTTGTCTGCATATTTTTTTGCAAATCGGCTGTGGGTTATAACTATCACACCACAATTTTTTGAAAGCTCCACAAGTTTTTCCGCAATTATTTTTTCCGTAACAACGTCAAGATTTGAGGTTGCCTCGTCAAAGATAACAAACTCATTTTTTCTCAGGAAAGAACGTGCAAGAAGAATAAGCTGAATTTCACCGCTTGACAATGATGGATTTTCAGAATCAAACAAAGTATCATATCCGTTGGGAAGTTTTGAAATAAACTCATCTGTGCCGCAATCAATTGCGGCTTTTTTTATTTCTTCAAAAGTTATTCCCGGGCAAGCGTAGCCGATATTGTTTGCTATTGTATCGTTAAACAACGTTGCACCCTGAACAATCACATTAAACTTTTTCCTGTAATTTTCAAGAGGTAAGCCGGTGATATCTTTACCATTATATAATATCTGACCTTCCTGCGGTTTATAAAAGCCTAAAAGCAGTTTTGCAATTGTTGTTTTGCCAACGCCCGTTTCGCCTGAAATTGCAGTAATTCCTCTGCCCTTAATGGTAAACGAAACATCTTTAAGAACTGTCGTTTTATCTTTTGCGTAAGAGAAGACAACATTTTTTGCTTCTATTTCAGGAATCTGATTTTCAGTTTCTGCAGATTTGTTTTCATTTTTAATTTCTTCTTCAAGGTCGAGAAAATTATAAATACTTTCTGCAGAAGCAAGTATAGACCTGCCCACAGCAAAGCTCATTGAAAGTTCAGAAAATGATTGAAACATTTTTCTTACATAAACAATCTGCGTCTGCAGAATACCTATAGAAAAATCTCCCGCAATAATTTTAAAAGCGCCTACCGCCGAAACTGCGACGCAACAAAATGCAGATGAAAGTTCTGTCACACCATTTCTTAAAGCAGAAATAAATCCGATTTTCTTTTTGTTTTTACCGTATTGTTCAATTTCTTCAGACAAATCTTCAACAACAGTTTTTATTCTGCCTGAACGCTGAACAACGTGAAGACCTGAATAAAACTCTTCCGCATTATCAAGCATTGTGTTTTCTTTTTCAACTTTTCCTCTTGTTACCTTGCCTTCTGCCTTATTAAGCAAAACAATTATCATAACACCAAGAAAAGAAACGCCGAAACTGACTAATGCGATTGTTACATCAACCGTAAACTGTGTGCCGATAACGCAGATGAAAAGGATAACTGCCGTCACGGTACGTTGCAAAAACAAATTAAGCCCCTGACTCAATACGTTTATATCGTCAGTAACAACTCTGACAATGTTACTGTGCTCTGTTTTGTCAATATACCACATGGGAAGAGAGTCATATTTTGTAAGGACTTTTTTCTTCATGTCCATAGAAAATGAAGTCACAACATCGCTTACAATAGCGCCCTGCAGATATCCGAAAAGTGCGTTGAACAAAAACAGCACAATTGCAATCACTGTCTTTGTCAGAATAAGTTCTGCCAATTCTTTATTTTCAAAGCCCAGTACAGAATTGATAACAGAAGATATAAAAATGTCTATTATTTCACCTATCACTCTTGGAAAAAGAACAAAAGTAACACCATAAGCAAAAGAAACAAAAACAAATCCGAAAATTTTCAACCAATAGGGATTAAGGTCTTCGTTAAGATGTGAAATAATATCTCTTTTCTTTCGCGTGATTTTTTTCTCTGCTGCCGCAAAGCCTAAATTGATACTGAAAATGCCGCCATCATTGTTTGCCATAATATCACGACCTCTCCAATCCCTGCAACGAGGCAAAGTCGCAGTAAATTTTTGAGTTTTCAAGCAGCCATTCGTGTGTACCTGTTGCCTCTACGGTACCATCAGAAATAACAACAATTTTATCAGCACGCATGATACTGCTGATTCGCTGGGAAACGAGAATTATTGTAGAATCTTTTTTTCTTTTTTCAAGGTTGTCCAATATTTCATTTTCAGTGTCTGCATCGAGAGCCGTCATGCAATTGTCAAAAATGTAGACGCCTGCATTTTTTGACAACATACCTGAAAGGGCAATTCTTGCTCTCTGACCACCGCTGAAAGTGTTTGCTTTGTTTTTAAGAACAATGCTTTCGTCTTCGATAAAATCTACTTTTGAATCGTTCTTCGCTTCAATAACATTTTTTCTTTCTTCTCCGCCGTACATCTTCATGTTTTCATCAAAGCTTCTTGAGAAAACAACAGGTGTACTGTCTGCATAAGAAATTCTTTTCTGTATACTTTTTATATCAACATCTTTTATGTCGTGTGAATCAACAAACACGTCTCCCGAGTAAGACAGATAGTTTTTCGTAAGAATGTTAAGCAAAACTGATTTACCGCTTCCTGTATTTCCCACAATTGCAGTTATTTTTCCTGCCTCTGCGGTGAAGCTTACATTTTTCAAATCAACGCGTGTTTTTTTATCAAGAGAAACGTTTCTGAATTCAATTTCGTGCGGTTTGTTTTCGTCAAGAATTATGCCATTTTTTTCGTAAAAATCAGGTGTTTGTGTGAGCATAATTTCTTTGAATTTCCCGAAAGAAACTTTTGCCTTGGGAGCAAAAATAACCATTGCACCAAAAATCATAAATGCCGACACAGTAAGGATTGAACAATGTAAAAATGAAATAATATCGCTTATATACAAGCTTGAATTAAGAAGACTTTCCCCGCCTATGAGCACAATTGCCGCCATAACAAAATTGGAAATAAGAGAAATTATGCTAAGAGCCGTAAAGAACGCTTTAAGTACAAATTTTTCTGTTTTTCTGACTGCATCTGAAAGTGTAACAAGTCTTCCTCTTTCATGCTTTTCGGCATTCATTGTTCTGATTGTGTAAACCTGGGCAACAGAACTTCTTACGAATTTGCCGAAAACGTGGTACAACTTCTGCAGTTTCTCAAAATGTGGCATTGCAACTTTGAAAAGCACGAATAAAATAAACAAAGCCACAATAACCGTTGCCAAAACAATAAGACCAAGCATGGGACTTATTGTAAAAGACAGAATTGTTCCGCTTATGCACAATATGGGAGCATAAATGAAACTACCCACCGTATATTCAATAAGCTTTTCAACATTTCCTATATCAACAGAAAAAACATCGTAAAGATTTTCTTTGCAGTTTATCGTCTGTTCCTTTGTGAATTTTGATGTATGTAAAAGGAAATCTTTTCTCATTTCCTTTGTTATCTGACTTGAAAGTCTTGCCGCAATTATTCCGTTTATGATAACACAAACCACCTGTAAAAGGGCAAAGAGCAACATATATGTAAGATTTTTATTAATATAATCTGTCTGAATCTGTTTTATGTCCACTCCTGCATCCTTGTAAAAATAGGGTGCAAGAATTGCCGCAAGCTGACCTTTCACAGCCTGCCGTGTTTCTTCTGCTTTTTCATAGGATTTTAGTTTTTGTTCTTCGGTAAAATCAGGCATTTCCTGAAGACGGTTGTAGAAGAATTTGAGATTGACCATCTTAAGAATGTTTTTCAATCTGTTTGCATTGAACTTTCTGCCTGATTCATTTTCGCTTAATATAAGGTCAATTGTACACATTACTGCGTTTGAATAAAGTTCATTTGCTTTTGCTTCGTCAATATCTTTTTTCAAGGCATAGTTGCCTTCACGATTCTCATATAAAGAATAGAATTCATTGTATTTTTTCTGGGGAATAACCTCCTGAACGATAAGCATTCCCATAGGGGAAACAGTTTCAGGCGCAGGACAATCTATACCTTTCTGTTCAATTCCCACACCGATAAGTTTACCTAAAAGCAAAGGCTGCACAAGGGTAAAAAGAACTTGAAAAATCAGCACAAAAACGCACACAAGAAACAGAATCTTGTGTTTGCCGAAATATTTTCTGAACATTTTACCCACCACCTTTACTAAAAAATCAGGCTGCCACGTGACAGCCTGACTCTTAATGATATTTATTTTGTCACTGATTAAACTTTTGTTTTGTTTACATCTTTAACCTTGATTTCAAAGCCTTCGCATTCAAATTTCTCAATGCGTCCGCCCTTGATTGACACTTCAAATTTAAGTTTTTCGTTGCCGAACTCGTCTTTCATTTCGTCTCTAAGTTCTTCTTTTTCCATTTCCATAAGTTCCAGCAAATAATCTTCGTCAAATGCTTCGATAATGCTTCTTATTTCTTTTTCACTCTTACAGAATTCAACAAGTGCAGCTGCGAAATCAGCCATCTTGACTGTTACTTTATATTTCTTACCGCTCTTGTCAATCTTCACTTCATCTTTTGACAAACTTCTGAGGAACTTTTCAGCAAGCTTCATTGTTTTGTCATAAGTAGGAAGCTGAACTTCTGCATCAAATTCTTCGCTGATAATTTCTTCAAGAGCAGGCTTGATTGTGTTATCATAAAGTTTTCCGAATTCTTTTTCGTTGA
>JAZSFV010000041.1:0-7133 GCA_045532395.1 Acutalibacteraceae bacterium | reverse complement strand
TTCGGTGCAAATCCGTCGCAACTGCCATTACCGTAAAAGTCGGAATACCTGCCTTGTTCGTTTTTTGTTGAAACACTTTTGGGTTATGAAAGGTGCGGTTATTTTGGTGTGCCTTTCTCTAAGTACGCTCATTTTTCCGTTCGCTTTCATCACCGCGATGAAGGCGGATTTTTTTATTGTTCGGAGGTGAAACCAATGCCTGATGAAAAGAGTTTGACACGGGAATATTATCTCGGTGAACTGAAAAAGATTGCCGAGAAAGAAAACAGACTTCCTAAAAAATCTGATTTTTCCGATTATGATGTGATGAAAATCAAAGGTTATTTCGGACCATGGCCGTGGGCATTGGAGGCGGCCGGTCTTAAAGAGCCGAAAAGGCAGAAGAAATTTGATAAAAACAGAGCAAAACGCCTTGCCCGTAAAAAGCGTTTAAAGGAAGAACGGGCACAAAGAGAAAAAGTCAAAAGTGAGGAGTAATCCTCTTTGAATTATTTTAAATCGGTGAGTTCGGTGAAAATCCGTCGCAAATGCCATTTCCGTAAAAGTCGGAACGCCATCGGAAGGAGTGAACACAGTTTGAAAAGTGGCAATATTAAAAATGAAAGGAAAATTATTTATGAAAAAATTATTATCTTTAATGTTTGCACTTGTAATGCTGGTTTCTCTCATTCCTACAGTGCTTGCTGCTGACACATCGGTCGAAGTTTATTTCAGTGCATTTGACGGAACAGTTCTTATGCCAAAAGAAAAAATAACAGTTGAAGAAGGTATTGCAAGGGAATATGGCTACGAAGTTGCAACGGCAGACCATAACGGAAATCCCGTTGACGGAGTTACAATTTTCGATGTAATTGTTGCTGCACATAAAAAACTTTACGGAGATGCTTTTACTCCCGAAACTGCAGACAATTATCTTGTAATGACTTATAGTTTTATTACGACATCTTTTGGAAAAGAAACTGCTTCATCAGGTTTCTTCCTTGGCGACAGAATGCCCAATGACGGCATTTACAATGAAGGTTGGGGTTCATACACAGGTCTTGCTTGTGACACAGCAGTAGTTGAAAACGGAGATGAAATTACATATTTCTTCTATCAGGATCTGATGATGTATTCAGATTATAAGGGCGTTTTTGCAGAAGATGAATTCAAAGTAAAAGAAAACGAAGAAATCACACTTTCGGCAACTGCATTCAGCTCATGGTACGGTAACGCAACAGAAGAAACAATTTCCCAGAACTCAGTAAAAGCAATAGGTGCAGATGTTTACTGTTCAGACAACAATGGTGGTTATAAAAAAATTGCAACACTTAATGCAAACGGTGAAGCAAAGGTTTCATTTGACAAAGCAGGCGAATACAAACTTTATGTTGCAGGTTCAATTGCAGAAGGTCCTGTTGTTATCGACTGGGCAACAGTAACAGTTGAAGAAGCAGAAGTTGAAACCCCTGAAGAACCTGAAAATCCTGAAGAACCCACAGAGCCCACAGTTTGTCAGAAAATTCTTGATTTCTTCAAAGGCATTATTGATAAAATTGTTGCTTGTGTTGTATGGGCTTACAACTATATTGCGAATTTCTTTTAAGTAGGTGAAAATCTTGAAATTATTCAAAAAAACTCTTTCCGTGTTGCTGATAATTCTCTTAGTTTTTTCTTCTGTAACTTTGATTGCAGGTGCAAAAACAACTGAATATGATACCCCTATATCACAAGACACGGCAAATCTCCGCTTTGCATTAAAGCTTGGTACATCATACAGAGAGGCTCCCACACCTCCTTTAGTGGTTGACGATGTACTCATTGTTCTGAGCGGAAAGAAAATTTATAAGATTGACGCTGAAAACGGTGACATTCTGAAAGAAGCAGATATGGTTGACACAACTTCTTACAGTTATACACAGCCAACATATTCAGACGGAGTAATCTACTGCCCTCTCGATAATGCTACTGTTCAGGCTTTTGATTTCAAAACACTTAAATCAAAATGGGTTTACAAAGATGCTTTGGGTGGTCAGTCGCTGACAGAAATCATTGTGTCTGACGGCAAAGTTTATACAGGCTTCTGGAACAGTGAAACTGATAAATCAAACTATGTTTGCATCAGTACAAAGGATGAAGACAAAAAAGCAACCCATGAAGAAAAGACCGCTATGTGGACTTACTCTCACAAAGGCGGATTCTATTGGGCAAAGGGTGTGGTTATCGGTGATTTTATAGTTTTCGGCTCTGATGACGGAACATCTTCTGCTGATAAAACATCACATCTTTTCTGCTTCGATAAAAACACAGGTGAAGAAATTGATTCTCTTGAAATCAAGGGCGACCAGCGTTCAGGTATATTGTATGATAAGACAAAGAAAACTCTCTACTTTGCAACAAAAGCGGGTTACCTTTACTCTGTGAAATTTGCATCAGGCAGTTTTGATGATGAGACTCTTAAAACACTTTCTCTTGGCGGTGCGTCAACATCAACTCCCACACTTTCTGACGGCAGAATTTATATAGGTGTTCAGGGCGAAGGTTTCGGCAAAGGTTATATAAAAGTAATTGACGCAGAAAAAATGAGCATAGTTTATTTTGTATCAATGAAAGGTTATCCTCAGAATGAATTGACTGTTTCTGTCAAAGACGGAAAAACTTATGTTTACTCCACTTACAATGCAGGACCCGGCGGCATCAGTCTGATTGAAACTACCGCAACTGCCACTTCTGCAGAGGCAAAAGACCTTTTTGTTCCTGACGAAGGACAAAAAAATTACTGCATCAGCCCTATTGATGTATCAGAAGACGGAACTTTGTTCTATAAGAATGATTCAGGCTACATATTCGCAGTAGAGAATATCGAAAACGCAGAAGTGACTAATAGCTTCTTCGCTTTCTTCATTGATATTTTCCAAGCGATAGCATCATTCTTCAGCAGCATTTTTGGATTTTTAGGATTTTAATTTTATGGCTACGGGATTTAAAAGTTATCACCCATGGGTGAATGTAATGTTTTTTATAAGTGTTATTACTTTCGGGATGTTATTTTTACATCCCGTATGCCTTTCTGTGTCCTTTTTTGCATCGGTCTGCCTTGATATAAGACTGAAAGGCAAAAAAGCAGTAAAAGAAATTTTCACTTTCATTCTGCCGATGCTTGTTTTTGTAACTATCATAAACGGAATTTTCAATCACTACGGAATGACTGTACTTTATGAAGTCAGTAACGGCAACAACATAACTCTTGAAGCCTATGTTTACGGCTTTGTTTTAGGTTTAACAGTTGTAACAACTATGCTGTGGTTTTTCTGTTTCAACGAAATTGTAACGGCAGATAAAATAATGTTTGTTCTCGGCAAAGGTATTCCGAAAGCAGCACTTGTGGTTACTATGGCACTTCGTTTTGTGCCTTTATACACAAGAAAATATGCAGAGATTTCACAGGCACAGAAAGGCTTTATGCAGTCAGAGTACGATAAGAAAATCATGAACAGAATCAGAAATGCAGTTAAATCCGTTTCCATTCTTGTTACATGGGCACTTGAAAATGCCATTGAAACATCAGATTCAATGAGAGCGAGAAATTATGGCATAGGCAAAAGAAGTTTTTATTCAAGATTCCGTTTTACAAAAAGTGACGGTATTGTTTTATCGGTTATGATTATTGCCGATATTGTTGTTGCAATATGCAAATTCAAAGACGGACTTTATGCATCATATAACCCGTATATAATTATAAATTCACAAAAAACTGACGGCATTACCTATCTTATCAGAGAAATAAATATGGTAATAAATCCGTTGTCGGCTTTTGAAATTGCAACCATAGCAATTTATATTTTACTTTGTTTTTTACCCTTGATAATTGATTTGAAGGAGGAATTAAATTGGCGCAGATTGAAATCAAAAATCTGACATTCAGGTATCCCCTTGAAGAAAAAACTGCACTTAAAAATATTTCTCTTACAATTGATGAAGGCGAATATGTGGTTCTGTGCGGAAAAAGCGGTTGCGGTAAAACAACACTTTTAAAGCACTTGAAAACAGTTCTTGCACCCAAAGGTCAAAAAGAGGGCGAAATAATTTTAAAGACCGACAAAACAGGCTTTGTTATGCAGGACCCTGAAAATCAGATTGTAACTGATAAGGTGTGGCATGAACTTGCATTCGGTCTTGAAAACATGGGACTGAAATCAAAGGAAATCACAGTCAGAATGGCTGAAATGGCAACTTTCTTCGGCATTGAAGAATGGCTTGATAAAAAAACAAACGAACTTTCAGGCGGTCAGAAGCAAATGCTGAATCTGGCTTCAGTTATGGCGATGCACCCTGAAATTCTCATTCTTGACGAACCCACATCACAGCTTGACCCAGTTTCTGCAGAAACATTCCTTACAACTCTCGACAGAATCAACAAAGAGCTTGGCGTAACGGTTATAATCACAGAGCATCGCCTTGAAGAAATTTTCCCTGTCGCAGACAAAGTTGTGGTAATGGACGATGGAGAACTTGTTGCAGTTTCATCTCCGTCAGAAATCAGAGAACTTGATGTAATGAAATCTTCTCTGCCAAGCGCAATGAGAATTTATTCTAAAATTAAAAAGGGAGATTGTCCCGTAACTGTAAGAGAGGGCAGAAAATGGCTCAGGGAAATACTTGATAATAAAATTGCGGAAATCAGAAAAGAACAAAAAAAGAAACCTGAAGAATTTTCAGTAGAAATAAAAGATGTATTTTTCAGATATTCCAAAAACGGTGAAGATATTTTAAAGGACATCAGCCTTAAAATTCCCAAGGGTGAAATTTTTGCAATAACAGGCGGTAACGGTGCAGGAAAATCTACACTTCTTAGAATTATTGCAAAAACGGAAGGTCCATATAAAGGTAAAGTGAAAATTCCAAAGAACTTACAAATTGCATCTTTGCCACAGGATGCAAGGCTCATTTTCACAGAGAAAACAGTTGAACTTAACCTGAAAAAAATCTGTAGTACAGAGGAAAAAATCAACGAAATTGCAAAATTAATGGGAATTCAAAAACTGCTTTCAAAACACCCGTATGATTTAAGCGGTGGCGAATGTCAGAAAGCAGCAATGGCAATGTTACTGCTCAAAAATCCTGATATTATGCTTTTTGATGAGCCGACAAAAGGTCTCGATAACGATTTCAAAGAGGGGTTTGCGGAAATTCTCCGTTCACTTAAAAGCAAAGGCAAAACTATCGTTATGGTTTCCCATGACATTGAGTTTCTTGCAAAACACGCTGATTACTGTGCTATGGTCTTTGACGGAAAAATTTCTTCCTACTCAACCGCCCGTGAATTTTTCCTTTCAAATGTTTTTTATACAACATCTGCCTGCAGAATTGCAAGAGGTATAATCAAAAACGCACTTACCTGTGAGGATGTGATTGAATGCTTAAAAGCAAAATAATTCCATATATTCTGATTTTCATTTTAGCACCTGTTCTCGTTTTGGTCGGTGCATTTTTTCTTGAGGGAAAGCAGTATTACATAACAGCAGTTTTAATTGCCCTGACAGCGTTTATTCCTTTCTTTCTCAAACTCAAAAAGAAAAAATTAGGTGCAAGAGAGCTTGTAATAATGGCATCGGTTTCCGCAATTGCCGTAGCTTCACGAGTTGCGTTTTTTCAGATACCGCAGGTAAAACCTATGTGCGCAATACTTATTATTTCAGCCGTAGTTTTCGGGAAAGAAATCGGTTTCGCCCTTGGTGCATTATCAATGATTCTTTCTAATCTGTTTTTCGGTCAGGGTGCATTTACACCTTTTCAAATGCTGGGAATGGCAATGACGGTATATGTGGCAGCATTTATATGTGAAAACGAAAAAATCAGGAAGTCAAATATTCTTATAAGCATTACGGGCGGTATTGTCTGTTTTATTGTGTACGGAATTATAGTCGATTTTGGCTCAGTAGTGTTGATGACAAAAGATTTTTCACCGGGGTCAATTATATCAATTTATTCATCGGGGGTTGTATATAATCTTATTCATGGCATAACCACATTCCTGATTCTGCTCGTAGGATATAAACCTGTTTCTGAAAAACTTGAAAGAGTTAAAATTAAATATGAACTTTTCGGGGAGGGAAAAAATTGAAAAAGATATTGCCTTTGTTTCTGTGCTTTATTCTGCTCTTCAGCGGCTGCGGTCTGACAGTTGAAAAGGTGGATAATTCAGAAACCTCAACCACACAGAAAGAAACAACCGTTACAAGTGAAATAACAGAAACTTCTTTTAGTGAAACAGAAGAAACATTCACAGAATCAACAACAGCCAAAGAAAGTACAACAAAACCTAATGTTACACAAAAGACGGAAAACATAACAAAAACTAAAAATCCTGAAACTACAACAAAAAAGAAAAACACCTGTACTTTTGTTATTGAATGCAAAACCATACTGAATAATATGGAAAATCTGAAAGAAAGCAAAAAAGAATTTCTCCCTGCTGATGGTGTTATTCTGAGAAAAACAACAGTTACATTCAAAGAGGGAGAAACAGTTTTTGATGTATTAAAAAGAGTATGCAAAGAAAACAATATTCAGATGGAAAGCTCCTACACACCCGGATATGATAATTATTACATTGAGGGAATTAGCCAGATTTACGAAAAGGACTGCGGAACAAAATCTGGGTGGATGTACTGTGTAAACGGCACTTTCCCAAATTACGGTTGCAGCGATTATAAACTGAAAAATGGTGATGAAGTAGAATGGAGATACACCTGCGACTTGGGAGAAGATATAGGGGATAATTCATTTTAAAGAAAAATTATTGCCTTTTGTGCGCATTGCACGTTCATGTTTGAAAAAAGGCCCGAAAATTTCGTGCGCTATTACGCGTTGACTTAAGTGATCCTTTAGTGTATGCTGAAGTCAAGGAGAAAAGTCCACAATACGAGATATACTTTTGTTCCTACACGATACAATAAAATAACGATTATAAGTGAACAAGCACACTTTCTCTCCTTAATATTTCAAAACAAAGGAGAAAAATTATGAACAACGAAAAAAGAAGTTCAACAGCAGAAATCCACGACCTTGAAGCAATGGAAATCATAAGCAACCTGATCACTTATTCAACAGGTAACACAGTTGATGTTTTTGCCCTTTCAGAAGTTCGCAGA
>JAZSFV010000267.1:0-3262 GCA_045532395.1 Acutalibacteraceae bacterium | reverse complement strand
TATACTTTATACGGAATTTTTGAATTGCCTTCATATATTGCAAGTTTTCCTTTGAAATCAGAAATTCTGTACAAGTAGACTGTTTGATTTTCTCCTGTTGCTATTACGGATGTTTCCTGAACATTATTCTGGCTTTTTTGCGCCTGTGCAACTCTGACTGATAATATCGTAAACGAGAATATCATTAAAAACATAAATACGTACCTGAAATTTTTCTTCATTGCGATTACTCCTTATTTTAAAATATATTAATATCGTTGACAAGCTCACGAGAGTTATACGTAAAAGTTGTAAAATGTCACAAATTTGTTAAATTTTAGAAAAACACTAAACAAATTGATTTTTATGTGATATAATACTACTATCTATAGTTATGTGCTTATCTTGAACAGATGAGGAGGATATAAATGGCTAAAAGAAGTAAAAAAATCAAGAAAAGATCTGCGGTAATGTCAACTGTTGGCATAGTTTTTAAATGCTTTCTTCTTTTTGTGATTTTAACAACTATCGTTGTCACTGGTTACGTTATAATTAAATCTGTTGCATATGTCAACGGTGAACCCTTTGCGCTTGATAAATATAAAGCTGACCAGGTGCAGACATCTATCATTTATCGAAAAGAATCTGAAAACGCAGAATTTACCGAATATACTAGACTTCATGGAGAAACTAACCGAATCTGGGTAAGCCTTGAGGATATTCCTGTAAATATGAAACACGCTATAATCGCACTTGAAGACAAGCGTTTTAACGACCATAAAGGCGTTGACTGGATCAGAACAATCGGCGTTATGGTAAAGCCAAGTAACTCAGGACAGGGTGGTTCTACAATAACCCAGCAGCTCGTTAAGAACCTTACCGATGAAAAAGACGTAACGTTTGTTCGAAAATATAAAGAAATTTTAACAGCACTTAATCTTGAAAAGAACTACAGTAAAGACGAGATTCTTGAAACATATCTTAATACATTGTATCTTGGTGAAGGTTGTTATGGTATAAAGACTGCAGCTGAAGTGTATTTTGGCAAAGAAATTGAAGATCTGAACCTTGCTGAATGCGCAACACTTGCGTGTATTACTAAGGCACCGGGTATGTATGACCCGTTGATTAACCCTGAAAACAATGCTGAAAGACGAAGATTCTGTCTTGAAAGTATGCTTGATGAAGGATATATCACGAAAGAGGAATACGAAGAAGCGATAAACTGTAAACTTGTTTTTTCAAATGACCCTAATTTCGTCAGCCAGATTGAAGAATCAAAAGAAGTTGAATCAACAGAAGCTGTTCAGAGCTATTATGTTGACCATATCATAAATCAGTTGATTCAGGATTTCCAGACGGAATATGATTTATCCTATATTCAGGCGTGGAAAAAGGTTTATTATGGCGGCTTGAGAATTTATTCTGCCGAAAACACCCATGTTCAGGATGTACTCGAAAGAGTATATGAAAACAGAGAAGGTTTCCCTGCAGTTTACGGCTCTAACGGCGAAAAAGTCCAGAGTGCGATGACAATCATGGATTATAGCGGCAGAATTGTTGCGATAATCGGTGGTGCTGACGAAAAGACAGAAGACCGTTCTCTTAACAGAGCATCTCAATCACCAAGACAACCGGGCTCCACAATTAAACCATTGAGTGTATACACTTATGCTATAGACTCTAACCAGATAACCTGGGGAACGCGAATACTTGACTATTCAGGAACTAAACGCGATGGTAAGCTCTGGCCGACAAACTATGGCGGATCTAATGGTTCAGGTTCATATGTAACAACTCAGTATGCACTGAAAAAGTCACTCAATACAGTTCCTTACAGAATTCTTGAGCATGTTTCTCTCGGTAAAGCTTATGATTTCATGAAAAATAAGCTTCACTTTACAACCATGGTTGATGGTATTGACAATGCTGACTATTCACCGCTTTGTGTTGGCGGTATGAACAAAGGTCTTACATCTCTTGAGATGACGGCTGCGTTCGTTGTATACGGCAGTGGCGGTAAGTATTATAAACCTTATCCTTACTATAAAGTTACTAACAGTGATGGCTCAATTGTTTATTTTGATAACACAAAACCACAGGGTGAGCAGGTAATCTCTGCAGACACTGCTGAAGTTATGAACAGAATGCTTCAGACTGTAATCACAGAAGGTACCGGTGGCGGTTATGGCATTGAAGGTTTCCAGACTTTTGCCAAAACAGGTACAACAACCAATAACTATGACCGTTGGTTTGCAGCCGGCACACCTTATTATGTTTCTGCAGTTTGGTACGGCTATGATAAAAACAAATCAATAAGCACTTCGGCAAGCAACCCTGCAGCACAGATTTTTGAATATGTCTTTAATGAAATTCATGAAGATTTACCTGATAAGGAATTCAGTTATCCCGGTAGTAATGCAAAAGAAGTAAAATATTGCACATATTCGGGACAACTTTCAGGCAGCAATTGTCATTCCACAAGTAAGGCGTATTTTACAAGTCAGTATAAAACTGTTTGTAACGGAAACCACTCCGGTAAAAACGGTGTTATCGGCGGTGACGGCGGATGGTCAGGAAACAACACTGATGATCCTTCACTGATTGATCCCGATAATCCTGATAATCCTTCAACAACTATACCCATTATCGGTGGTACAGATGATGATGACGGTGGCACTGGTTCTTTTTGGGGTGACGAATAAATGATTATTATGTCTATAGATTATGGCGATGCACGTACAGGCGTCGCCATATGTGATAAAAGAGAGATTTTGGCAAGTCCTGTTACTGTAATTTCAGAACGTTACCGACCGAATCTAATTAAAAAGTTAATCGAAATTATAAACGAGAGAAAACCTGAACTTATTGTTGTGGGGCTTCCTAAAAACATGGACGGCACTTGCGGTGAAAGATGCTTAAAATGCACTGAACTTGCTGATGAATTAAAGGAAGTAACAGGCATTGATGTTGATATGTGGGACGAAAGATTGACTACTGTGTCGGCTTACAGAGCGTTAAATGAAGCAGACTTTCACGGCAGAAAGACGCGAAATGTTATTGATGCTGTTGCAGCAGTAACAATTTTGCAGGATTATCTTAACAGAAGAAAATCAACGAACGCATAATTTTCATATTTTTTTCTTTAGCACATAAACTGTTTTGAGGTGTGTGCAATGATAAAAAGAAAGAAAGTTATGTACTCGGTTTCAATTTTGTTGTGCCTGTTTCTTGTTTTAAATATTATGCGTATTTCAAAAATATCCGAATACGTTTCCGGTAA
>JAZSFV010000031.1:0-23259 GCA_045532395.1 Acutalibacteraceae bacterium | reverse complement strand
CAGTTGCAATTATCGGTGCAGCAGACGGTCCCACTGCAATTTTCGTTGCACAGACACTGAAATCTAACTACCTTCCGGCGATTATGGTTGCAGCATATTCTTATATGGCACTTGTTCCCATTGTCCAACCCGCTGTAGTTAAGCTTTGCACCACTAAAAAGGAACGTATGATTAAAATGAATTATACGTCCACACAAGTAACAAAGTTGACTCGCATTATGTTCCCCATTATCGTTACACTCATAGCGGGACTTATCGCTCCCGAATCCCTCTCTCTTGTAGGAATGTTGATGTTCGGTAACCTAATTCGCGAATGTGGAGTTCTTGACGCTCTTTCCGAAACAGCTCAAAAGGTTCTCGCTAACCTTATTACAATCTTCCTCGGAATTACAATTGCTTCAAGAATGACAGCAAACGAATTCCTCAGAGGCGAAACACTTCTCATCATGGGTCTCGGACTCGTTGCATTCGTTTTCGACACATTCGGCGGAATTATGCTTGCAAAGTTCATGAACATTTTCACAAAGAAAAACAAAATCAATCCTATGATTGGTGCTGCAGGTATTTCTGCATTCCCCATGTCAGCTCGTGTTGTGCATAAATTGGGTCTTGAAGAAGATAACCAGAACTTCCTTCTTATGCACTCAATCGGCGTTAACGTTTCAGGCCAGATTGCTTCAGTTATCGCAGGCGGTCTTATTCTTGCTTTCTACAGATAAGGAGGAGAAAAGTTATGCATATTGATATTGATGCTTTCCTTGCCTCATTACCTAACATCGGTAAAGGCTATTTAGGAATATTTATTGTTACAGCAATTATCGTTCTTATAGTTTACATGTTTAACAGCCTTCCTGAAAAGGTATATGAACATGAGAGAAAAAAGGACGAAGCAAAGAAAATTAAGGCAGAAAAAAAGGAAACAAAAACCAAATAAATTAATCGAAACTCAGCATTTTAACGATGCTGAGTTTTTTTGTGCAAGGTCTGTTTTTTATTGACTTTTAAACGCGTTTGTGCTATGATTAAATCTGTATAAGTATGTATATTTCCAGGAGGGGATTTATAATGGCTTTTAACAAGAAAGCGGGAAAAGAGCTGGCAGCAGAGAAAGGAATTTTCTCAAGTTTTGTTTCATGTTATCTGTTTCCGTTTATAGTTTTCGGAGGATATTTGCTCTATTGTATATTTGAAAAACTTATTCCCAGCGCGAGCGGGTATTACCTTATTCACTACCTTTATACTTTTGAGCGAGGCTATATTTCAAGAGGCTTTGTGGGAGAGGTTATCAGCAAATTCACAGACGTTGTAACAGATGACATAACACGTACTGTTATAACCATATTTTCTGCACTTCTCATGCTCGGAATGACACTCTGCATAGGCAAAGCCTTAAGCAGGGTAAGGTTTGACAAAGAAAAACTTACCTATGTTCTTTTTGTTGCAGTTGTAGTGTTTATGATTCCCATGCCATTTGAATATTTCTACAGAGATATCAAACTTGATAAACTCGTATGGGCGCTGACTTTATTTGCAGTTTATCTTGCGGACAACAAAATCGGAAAATGGCTTGTGCCTGTCATTTGTGCATTGGCAACCGTTGTAAACCCGATTTTCGTTTTTACAAGCATGGTTCTTATTGCAATTATTCTTCTGCAGGAATTCTGTTCAGGCGGAATGTCAAAAAAAGACGGAATTCTTTGCGGCATTACATATATTGCAATTATCGCTCTTGCACTTCTTGCTCCGATATCTGAAAAATGGGTTGATTTTGCAAACGCAGGGGAGATGGTGGATTTCTTCTTTGAACGTTATGCGGGTGAACTTAAACCGGTTCACAGAGACAGCTTTATAAATATGTGGCTTATAGACTTCTTTATGCCTGTTGATAAAGCACTCAACACTTCTTTCCACATTTATTTTGAAAACTTCGGAAGAGGAATCAACTCTGCTTTCAACCTTATTTTTGTTGCAGTACCTTTTTATACCGTTACGGGAATTTTCTGGAAGAAAGTTATTAAAGCGGAAGAAAATAAATTCCAGAAATTTATTTATTTCCTCAGTTCAATCACAATTGTAGCTGCAATTCCCGCTATCATTCTTTCCTGGGAATTTTCAAAATATTTATATAACCACATTCTTGTTCAGGCAGGACTTATAATTTATTTTATTGTAAAAGGTCACAAACCGGTTGTTGAAACTTGTAAAGAAGCCAAAGAATTCGGAAAAAGACATCTTGTTGCATCGGTTGCAGGTATTCTTTATTTCATTACTTTCTTTGCAACATTATATAACTAAGGAGGAGTAAATTATGGATAATATCAAAACATTCAGAAAAAGTAATTTTGCGCCTCTCTTTGTTACGTTATTTATATTTTTAAGAGCAATTATTTTGTCTAACAGACGTCTTGTCGGATTTGCAGATTTTTATCCTTTTAAATTTGAAATTCCGACAATAGGAATCGTACTCGTTGGATTGTATCTTGCTTTTGCGGTTTTGTCAGCACTTCTTTTTGCAAAGCTTGAGAAAAAATTCGGAAAAGCAGGTCTGGTTATTGCGACTGTTTTAGTTGCAGAACCATTTGTTTTCGTAAAGCAGGAAAATTGTCTGAATCTTTTTATCTGGTGCCTTGCAATATTATTTATTCTCAATGCACTCAGAGAAAAACCGATTATTCCCAATGAGATAACACTTGTTGTTTTCCTTCTTGTTTCAACAATTCTTTTTGAGAATGCACTTTTCCTTTTCGTTTTCCCTGCACTCGTATTTTATTTCAGTGCTGAAATTGACAAGCTTTTCAGAAGTGTAAAAAATCTTATTATGATATGCCTTTCAGCACTCAGCGTTTGTGCAGGTATCGTGTTGAATGATTACCTTTTAAAAACTTATCCTGCGTTTGATAAATTTATTAAAGAATATTCTTTCTTCAAGCAAATCTATTTCAAGCACGTTGAATATGAAAAAGTATGGCTTTTTGTTTTTGCAATTCCTGCTTTGGTTTTAGGTTTATATTTCTTCAAAGAAATGTTCAAGAACAAAACCACAATTTCAAACAAATCGAAGAACGATAAGAAAGCTCAGGGAGTTATCGAAACTTTCAATCCTGCTTTTTCGGCAGCAATTGTTGTGATAGCATATATTTTCTCTGTTGTTGGATTTATTCAGGCAGGCAGTGCTGCTTTCTACACTATCAACTATATTATTCCTCTTTCTGTTATTTCTTTGCTTAGTGCAAAAAATTCTTCTGCTGAAAAATCAATGCAGAAATTAAGCGGAATAATAGAAAAACATTCACTTGTTTTTATTCTTGTTATGATAGCACTTTTCTATTTCGCATCAAGAATTTTCTTTGCAGAAACAGACAACCTTGCAAAATTCATGATTGCCATGAGCTGATTTTGTTTCTGTATACAAAGAATACACTTGTGTCGGCGTAGTTTTATAATCAATCTCGGTCTATCCAAAGAGGTATCTCTATGAGCGAAAGAAGCACTGAAACCGTATTTCTTACGGTGGGAACAACTGAACAGAAGCTGATGAGTGAAAAACTTATCGGTGAAATCTGCGACAGATATTCTTTTGACATAAAAGTTGTTTGTGATGAAGATTTCGGTTGCAGAATCGGTTCTGGCGGTGCTCTGATTAATGTAATCGGCAACAATTACGGAGAAAACAAAAAACTTCTTGTTATCAATTCGGGTGGCATGAGTAAGCGCTCAATAAATTATGCGGTAAGAGGAAAAAGCTTTGCAAATGTTCTTATTGATGATGAAGTTTTTTCTTCGTTTGAATTGCTCGTGAAAAATGCAGAAAGAGTTATGAATAAAATTTCTGCAGGTGTTATTGTCTGTTGCAGTGATATTCTTGTTGATACAAAAAATCTTGAAAATGATTTTACGAATAATATCGGACTTTGTGTTGAAACAGATTTTGAAACAGGCTCACGTCATGGCGTAATGCTTTGCTGTGAAGATAAAATCATGCAGGAATATCCCCACAAAATTTCTGCAGAAAAACTTCAGAAAAAATGCTCTGAATACGGCATGGAAAAACCTTTGGTTGACACGGGATTTATTTATCTCAACGACCAAACATCAACTGCTTTGTTAAAAATGGAGCAGGAAAACAAAATTATTGATAAACTGGTTTCGGGTAAAATTGACCTTAATCTTTATCCTGAAATTATTGCATTGCTTTCGCAGAAAATTGATGAAGAAAAGTTTTTAAGCGAAGACCTGCAGAATGAAATTCATCTGGAAGTACGCAAAATTTTATTTCAGGCGCTTTCAAGTTTTTCTCTTGAAGTTTCCATTCTTGAAGAGCAGAACTTTGTACACATGGGCTCTGTGAAAGAATCTCTTTCAAACATTGTAAACCTTGCAAAGAAAGAAAATTCATATATAAACATAAACAGTTTTGTAAATGAAAAATCTTTTGTAGGAAAAAATACAGTCCTTGATAATGCGATTTTAGAAGAAGGCTGTAAAGTAGGTTCAGGTTGTTTGGTAAGTGATGTAACTTTGTCAGGGAATATTGAAATTTCTGATAATAAAACAGTCTGCGGAATCAAGCTTACAGACGGCAGCTTTGTAACGATAATCTGTGATATAAACGAAAACCCTAAAGAGAAAATATCTTCAGAAGAATTGTGGAATGTAAAAAGATTTTACAGAGGCAATTCTTTTACAGAGTCTTATTTTAAGTTTATAAATTCTCAGGATGAAGAAAAACTAAGTCTTGATTATTGCACAAAAAATGCAGATGCAGATTATTATCTTACGAGATGCAGATATATTAAAGATATGAGTGATTTTTCACAGAAAAATCAGTACAAAAATATAAGAGAAGAAGTTATAAATAATTTCTTTGAAACGAGGACAAAACCTGAAAAAATAAAATGTTTCAAAGACAAAGCAGAAATAAAATTACCTTTGAGAGTGAATTTGTCCGGCACATGGACAGATGCCATGCCTTATTGCACAGATAACGGCGGTGAGGTTGTAAACGTTGCAGTCAACGTAGACGGTAAAAAACCGATATATGTTAAAGCGGAAAAACTTGATGAAAAAATTATTGAGTTTGTAAGTGACGGCAAGAAAGAAATTTTTTCTTTGAATGATAAATCAAAAGAAGATGATTTGTCTGATTTTAATTTACACAGAGCCGTTTTGCAGACTATAGGAATAGATGAAGAAACTTTCCTTGAAAATGGTTTCAGGCTTTCAACAGAAGTTGAGGGGATAGATAAAGGTTCAGGCCTCGGTACAAGCAGTATCTTACTTGCAGGTTGCTTTAAGGTTCTGGGCGAAATGTTTAATCTGGGCTTTGACGAAAACTCAATACTTAAAATGGTTTTTGTTGCAGAGCAGATTATGAAAACAGGCGGCGGCTGGCAGGACCAGGCAGGCGGAATTTTTCCCGGTGTAAAGGTTACATCATCAACCGCCGGAATCGAACAGAATTTAACTGTAAAACAGATTGAATTATCAGAAAATTTCAAAAGATTTTTTTCTGAAAAACTTGCACTTGTGCCAACGGGGCAGAGACATTTCGGACGTTTTATTGTGGGAGATGTTGTGAATAGATATCTCGAAAAAAACGAAGAAGTGCTTTCAGCTTACAAAAAAATAAAAGAACTTAATTCTTTTGTTTGTGAAAGTTTCTGTGAAGATAATTTTGAACTTTTGGGGAAATGTCTTAATGAGCATTTCGGTTTGCTTAAGAAAATTTCCCCCAAAGTCACAAACGAAAAGATAGAAAAATTAACTGAAGATTTGCTCCGAAATTTTGCAGATGCAGTTTCAATCTGCGGAGCAGGCGGTGGCGGATATCTGCTTGTTGTTTTAAAAGAAGATATCACCATAGAAAATGTTCAGGAATTTATAAAAGGTAATGTGAAAAGATTGGATATTTCATATTGATAAAGATTGGAAGTTTACAAATATGAAAAAGAACGTTTATCTTGTTCAGGCAAGTTGCCTTTACGGTAACACATATTACCTGCCTTATGCGGTGGGTATGCTTGTGGCATTTGCCATGAATGATGAAAAAGTTAAAAGTAAATATGATTTCAAGAGAATTATATACAGTCTTGAAGATATAGACGAAAGCATTGCAAGCCTTGAAAATCCCGCCCTTGTAGGTTTTTCAAACTCAATATGGAACTATAGCTATAACCTTGAATATGCAAGAAAGCTTAAAGAAGTTTATCCTGATTGTATTATAGAATTCGGCGGACATCATGTGCCACCCACAACAGAGTTTCTCGAGAAATATGATTTTATAGATATCCTTGTTCACAGAAAAGGTGAAGAAGCATTCAGAGATGTGCTTGTATGCCTTGATGAAAAGGGTGATTTCTCAAAAATTCCCAACATTTCTTTCAGAGACGAAAACGGAAATCCCGTTCAGACGGAAGAAAAGAAAATTACAATTTCTGATTATCCGTCGCCGTATCTTACGGGTGTTTTTGATGAGATTCTCAAAAATAAAGACTACCGTTTTTCGTGTGTTCTCGAAACAAACAGAGGTTGCCCATATAACTGTTGCTACTGCGACTGGGGTGAACTTAATTCAAAAGTTCGTCTGTTTCCACTTGAAAAAGTGCTTAAAGAGCTTGAGTGGATGTCGGAGCATGAAATGGAATTTGTTTATTGCGTTGATGCAAACTTCGGCATGTTTGAGCGTGATGAAATTATTGCAAATAAATTGGTCGAACTTAAAGAAACAAAAGGTTATCCCAACCGTTTGCAGGTTTCTTACGCGAAGAATGAAATTGACCGTGTTTTCAGAATAAACAAACTTCTTGCAGAGCATGGAATCGGCAAAGGTGCAACTCTTGCTATGCAGAGCCTTGAAGAAAAAGTTCTTGAAAATGTGGGACGTGTCAACATTTCAAAAGAGCAATATGCAAACCAGATTGCACGTTACAGAAGCTCGGGAATATCAACTTATACTGAACTTATCCTTGGCCTTCCCGGCGAAACACTCGATACTTTCTGCCACGGCTTATGCGAAATTCTTGAACTTGGTCAGCATAGTTCCGTAAGCGCTTATTACTGCGAACTGCTTCCCAATTCAACTCTCGCAAGCCCTGAATATATGGAGAAATATAAAATAAAAATTGTTACAACTTCTCTTAATCAGTACCATTGCGAAAGCATGGACGATGTGCTTTCAGGTGCTTCAAGCATTGTCGTGGGAACTGATACAATGAGCGTTGAAGACTGGATTAAAGCAAATGAGTTTTCAACCTGTGTTCAGTCTTTCCACCATTTCGGAATTATGCAGTGCGTTGCAATGTATATCAGAAAAGAACTGAATGTTTCTTATTATGATTTTTATAAAGCACTTCATAAATTTATCGAAGAAGAAAGTGTATTCTGCAAACCGCTTTTTGAAATGGTATCAAAGGTTTTGAGAAATTTTGTTGACGGAAAAGGCGGACTTGTTTACCAGAACGATATTTTCGGAAAAATTACTTATCCTCTTGAAGAAGCAGTGTTTTTACATTGTCTTTACGACTCAGCAGATTTCTATGAGGAAATGAAAACGTTTATAAAAAGATATATTAAGGATGACAAGATGCTTGACGAATTGTTCAGGTATCAGATGTCAGTTGTTTTAAGACCGATGCATGACGATTATGCGGTAGGCTTCAGCTATAAATTCAAGGATTATTTTGATGCAATTCTCCGTAATAGTTATATTCCGCTTCAAAAAGAAAATGTGACCTACAGATTCTCTACTCCTTTCCCCACAAGCGATTGGGTGGAATATGCAAAAGAAATAATCTGGTTCGGCAGAAGAAACGGAAGAATGATGTTTTCAAGCATGCCGAATGTAATAGAAGAAATATAAAAAGAAAAGAGGTGATTCGCTCTGAAAAACGTATATATGATTCAGCCTAACTCGCAGTACGGAAATTCCGTTTATTTTCCTTATGCTGCCGGTACACTTATTGCTTATGCATTCAATGATGAAAAGATAAAGAGCGAATTCACTTTCAAATCTTTTGTATATAAAAAAATTGATGTTGATAAAGTTGTCGATAGTTTGGAAAATCCTTTTGTTGTAGGATTTTCATGTTACGTATGGAACTATGAATACAACAAAATTCTGGCAGAAAAAATCAAAGAAAAATATCCTGATTGTTATATACTTTTCGGCGGTCATCAGGTTAACAGAGAAAGTGATGTTTTAAAAACCGACTTTGTTGACTTCTGCCTTTTCGGCGAAGGTGAAGAAATTTTCAGGAAAATTCTTTTAAGTTTTATAGGCAGAGAAAGCCTTGAAAACATCCCCAACATTATGTACAAAAAAGACGGGGAAATAGTTTTCACAGAAAGAAAACGAGTTGACATTCCCGAGAGAATATCGCCTTATCTTGAGGGATATTTTGATAATCTTGTTAAAGAAGAAGAACTTGAATTTTCTGCGATTCTGGAAACAAACAGAGGTTGCCCCAATAAATGTGCTTTCTGCGACTGGGGAAATGAAAAAGCAAAGGTAAGGCTTTACGATATAGAAACAGTCAGAGCCGAAATTGAATGGATGAGCAAAAACGAAATTGAATACTGCTATTGCGCAGATGCAAATTTCGGATTGTTTGAAAGAGACGAAGAAATTGTTGAATACATGATTTCGTGCAATAAAGCAAACAACTATCCTCAGAAATTTCAGGCAACCTATTCTAAAAACAATCCCCAGACTGTTTTCAGAATCAACAAACGTCTTAACGATGCGGGAATGTGCAAGGGTGCTACTTTGTCTTTTCAGTCTATGCACCAGAATGTGCTTGATAATATTTACAGAAAAAACATGCCCATTGAAAGTTTCCATGAACTTATGAGCATGTATAATAAAAACGGTATCGGCTCTTATTCTGAAATTATTCTCGGGCTTCCCGGAGAAACTTATGAAAGCTTCCGCGACGGAATGGAACAACTTCTTGAATGTGGGCAGCATATGTCAATAAATTTCTTTAACTGCGAACTTCTTGCAAATTCAATTATGAACGATGCTGAATACATGAATAAATATGAAATAGAATATGCGGTTACAGAGCAGCATCAATACCATGTTGTTCCAAACAGAAAAGATATTACAGAGTTCTCCCGCATAGTTGTTTCCACTTCTTCCATGTCAAAAGAAATGTGGATGAAGAGTAATATCTTTGCAGTGTTTGTAAGAGCCTTTCATAACCTTGGGATTTTCCAGTGTATTGCTATTTATCTTTACCATGAAAAAGGAATCAAATATTCGCATTTTTATGAAGATCTTATTGAGTATGCGAAATCAAACCCTCAGACAATCTGCGGAAAAATTCATTTCTGGCTTGAAGATAAATATAAAGAAGTTCTTTCAGATTCAGGTTCGCTTACATGCACAGTTGACGATTTCGGCGAGCTTACATGGCCCCTTGATGAAGGAGCGTTCCTTAAAGCAATAAGAGAACAGGAAAAATTCTACGAAGAAATGAATAACTTCCTTAAAAAATATTTTGATGACGAAATGCTTTTCAGTGAACTTTTAAGTTACCAGAAAAACATTGTCAAAAATCCTTTTTCAAAAGGTTGCGTATTGAATCTTAACTATGATTTTTATTCATATTTTTCATCTGTTTATCAGAACGATTACAAACCTCTTGAAATTAAAAAACACAGTCTGAAAATAGATTCTTCAGACACGCCTGAGGACTTGCCTGAATATGCAAAAAAGATTGTATGGTACGGCAGAAAAGGCGGACAGAATATTATTAAAAAAATAAAGTATATTAATTAATTCTTTAAAGCGAAAAGTGTGGTGAAGTGTATGAAAAAGAATATATATTTTATTCAACCTAATACACTGCTTGGAAATTCAATTTACTATCCTTATGCTGTTGGCGTTTTAACTTCTTACGCTATGCAGTTTGAAGATATAAACAGTCAGTATGAACTTGCAGGAATAATTTTCAAAGAAGATTCGGAAGAAGACGTAATAAACGCGATAAAAGACCCCTTTGTTGTGGGCTTTTCAAATTATTTCTGGAACTATAATTATAACCTTGAGAGAGCAAAAACTATAAAAGAAAAATATCCTGAATGTACAATTATTTTTGGCGGACATCAGGTTTCAAGAGAATCTGATTTTCTCGAGAAATATCCTTTTATTGATGTGCTTATTTTTGGCGAAGGTGAAATTCCTTTCACAAGACTTTTAAGAGCTTTGGGAGAAAATAAAACCCTTGAGGGAATCCCCAATATTTCTTTCAGAAAAGACGGGGAAATTTTAAGAGGGGAAGATAAAGCAGAAGGCGTTGAAAATTATCCTTCACCTTATCTTACGGGAGTTTTTGATAAGCTCTTAAATGTGCCCGAAAACCTTGAATTCAATGCCCAGCTTGAAACAAACAGAGGTTGTCCCTACCATTGTTCTTTCTGCGACTGGTGTGATTACGATTTGCCCATGAGACAATTCCCCATGGAAAGAGTAAAGAAAGATTTAGAGTGGATTTCAGAGCATAAAATTTCTTATTGCATGTGCGTTGACTCAAACTTCGGTCTGTTTCCCCGCGATGAAGAAATTGCGGAATTTGCAGTTTCTCTGAAAAAGAAAAATGGTTTTCCTGACAAATTCGGTGCTTGCTTTGCAAAGAATAAAACAGACAGAATTTTTACAATAAATAAAATGTTCAACGACGTGGGAATGAGCAAGGGTGTGTCTCTTGCTTTTCAGAGTATGTCAGAAGAAGTTCTTGAAAATATTTCACGTAAAAACATGAACAAGGACAAACTTTCTGAACAACTGGAACTTTATCATAAAGCGGGAATTCCGACTTATACAGAACTTATTCTTGGTCTTCCCGGCGAAACGCTCAAAAGTTTTTCAGAGGGAATATGTGAACTTCTTGAAAGAGGTCAGCACGATTCAATCAATGTTTTCAGGTGTGAAGTTTATCCTAACTCAACACTTTCAAACAAAGATTATATGAAAAAATTCGGCATCAAAACTGCAATCAACAAACTCAACATCAACCATTGTGCAATTGACAGTGCAGTTTTTTCAGGCGGTCTTGAATATATAATCGAAACTTCAACAATGAGTGCCGAAGACCTTGTGAAGGCAACTGTATTTTCTGCTTGCATTCAGAGTGTTCATTGCCACGGGCTTCTGCAATGCTTTGCAATTTATCTCCACAATGCAAAAGGTGTGGCTTATTATAACTTCTATGATGCGTTTATCAATTACTTCTCAAAGAGAGAGGGAGTTATAGGCGATACAATCAGAAGAATAAGCAGGTGCATTGAATCAACTGCAGAAAGTGAAGTTGATTTGTCATATATCAACCGTGAATTCGGAGATATTACATGGCCTTATGAAGAAGCAATGCTTCTTGATTATATTTATAGAATTGATGATTTCTACGAGGAAGCCAAAGAGTTTCTTGATGGCTTCGATATAGAAGAAGATAAGATGAATGAGCTTATGTCTTATCAGAAAAATCTTATTGTCACACCGTCTTCAAACGATGTGACGGGTGAGTACGAATATGATTGGAAGTCGTACTTTTATAACATTCTTGCAAACAAAGAAACAGAACTTGAAAAGACGAAAACAAAGTTAAGATTTTTTGCAGAAGGTGTTCCGTCTGATTGGGAAAACTATGCAAAGAAAATTATCTGGTACGGAAGACGTAACAAAAAGACAATCAGTACCATAGAAAAAATTTAAAACACAAGGAGGGAAGAACAATGAAAAACGTGTATTTTGTACAACCGAATAATGCTCTTTCGGAGTCGTCATATCTCCCTTCGGCAGTGTATCTTCCCTATGCAGTCGGTGCGATAGCCGCATATTCTTTTTCTCACGAGGAGATAAAAAAGGAATATAATCTCTGCGAATTTATTTTCACAAAGATGCCTGTTGAAAAGGCTCTTGAAGAAATAAAAAATCCGTACATTATAGGCTTTTCAAACTATATGTGGAGCGTTGAATATAACCTTGCATTGGCTCAGGCAGTAAAAGAAAAATGGCCCCAATGTATTATTGCTTTCGGCGGTGTTCAGGTGCCTGATGATACGGAATATCTGAAAGAATATCCGTTTATTGATCTGCTGATGCACAGTGAAGGTGAGGTTACTTTCTATAAACTTCTTACCGCGCTTTCAAAGGGCGAAGATTTGGAAAATGTTCCCAATCTTTCTTACAGAAAAGACGGAGAGCCTGTACAGACAAAAAAAGAATTAGGACCTCCCCTTGAAGATTTCCCGTCACCTTATACAATGGGACTGTTTGATTATATTGTCAACAATCCTGAATATAAAAATATACAGTTTGATACAGTAATTGAAACAAACAGAGGCTGCCCTTACAGATGCGTTTTCTGTTGCTGGAGAGGAAATAAATCCGGCTTCAGAAAATTCCCTATGGAAAAAGTGAAAGCAGAGCTTGACTGGTTGGCAGAACATAAAATTTCTTATTGCTTCTGTGCCGATTCAAACTTCGGTATTCTTGAAAGAGACGAAGAAATAGCAGATTATATTGCTTGCCTTAAAAAGAAATATGGCTATCCGCAGAGATTTGAATCAACTGCGGCAAAAAACAAAGACGACATGACCTACAGAATTTTGCGCAAGCTTGAAGAAGCGGACCTGAACAGAGGTGTTTCAATTGCCGTTCAGAGTATGTCACCTGAAGTGCTTGAAATTGTAGGCAGAAAAAACATGTCAATAAACAATTTTGCAGAGCAGGTTGCACGATATCGTACAAGCGGTATGTATACTTATACTGATCTGATTTTAGGTTTGCCGGGAGAAACTTTTGACAGTTTCTGCAGAGGTCTTTGCGAAGTTATTGAAGCTGGTCAGCACAGTAACGTAAGCGTTTACAGATGCGAATTTCTTCCTAACACAATCATGTATACAAAAGAGTTTGTACAAAAATATAAAATAAAAACTGTAAAATCTCTTTTGTGTCAGATTCATACACGTGTTGATGAAGATATGAAATATGCTTCACGCTCTGATATAGTTGTGGAGACAAGCACACTCAGTATGCTTGAATGGAAAAAAGCTTTTCGTTTTTCTGTTTGTGTCCAGAGTTTTCACAGCCTTGGTTTGCTTAAATTTTTTGCAATCTATCTCCGCAAAGCAAAGAACGTGTCCTATTTTGATTTCTATATGGGGCTTTATGAATGGGTTGAAAAAGAAAGCAAGGTAATAAAAAGAATTCTTGATAAAGTGTTTGCATGCATTGATGCTTTCCTTGAGGGTAAAGGAAATCTTTGTTTCTCCGATGAACGTTTTGGTGATATTTATTGGGAATTCTATGAGGGGCTTTTCCTTTCATGTGCAGCAGAGTTTGAAGATTTTTACGGAGATGCTATAAATTATCTTAAGAGATTTTTTGATGACGAAAAACTTTTTGAAGATTTGCTATTGTATCAGAAATCAATTATTGCTTTGCCGTCGCAGAAAGAAAAAGTTTTCGATGTGATTCATGATTGGCACGAATATTTTGAAAATCTGTTTAATCAGTCATATCTGATTCCTGAAAAGAAACTTACAACTCTTAAGATTGAAGAATCTTCAACAAGCGATTGGGTTGATTACGCACACAAGAGAGTATGGTACGGAAAAAGATATGAAAACACAATAAATATAGCAGAAGTTATTAATTGAAAGTAAAAAGCATGGCAGAATTTCTGACATGCTTTTTGTTATTTCTTCTTGAATATTGCAACCAATAAAGCACCGAATGAGGTTACAACACATGCTGCCCCGATTGCGATGATTGTTGTGTTGCTTTTGTCGAGATTTTCAGAATATGACCCGTAAGATTCTGTGATAACTGCAGTTTTCAAAACCGTTGTGGTTTCTTTTTTAGTCGTTTTTGTCGACTTTCTTTTGGTCGTCTTTTTGTTTTCTTCGCCTTCTTTTTCTGACTGTCTGACTGATTCGGATTCTTCTTCTTTCAGTTCTTCGCTTTTTATGTCTATTTTAAAAGTCTGTGATGTATTGGAAAGATAGTCTACAAGGGTGATGTTAATGGTCAGCACATCTTCGTAGTAAACGTCTTTGAGCACAATATCTGTTTCGTAAACACCGCCGCCTGTTTCGTCACCGGTATACCCTGACCTCACAACAAATTCATTTTTATTGTACTCGGTTGTTGAATCCGAATTAAAAATTATATCGGAAGATTCATTAAAAGATACAATTACTTTTGTTTCTTTTCCGTTAAAATCTTTGCGGTCATAGTTACTGATAACAATTGCGAGATAAACTCGTCTGTCTTCTTCGATATATTTCACTCTGGCGCTTGCAGAAGTGTAGCAGCAGCCTGTTGTGTCGTGGGGGCGAAAAAGTATTTTTTCTTCAACTTCTTTCCATTCGTAAATGTTTATGTTCCCGTCACATGAAATATATGCAAAGGGCTTTATGTTGCAACCAAAAAGAAAAGCTATACAAAGAGAAAATATTACTATGGATTTAAATATCTTGTTCATTTTTATGTTTTTCCTTCTGAATGATTGAAAAATTATAAAGGGGATATGCAGATTTCTGCAACATTTGACAAAATTTTTAAACAAAGACTTTTTTCAAGGGTGTCTCATTTAATCTTGTTAAACGAGACACCCTTGAACTTTCATATTAAATTAATATTTTAAATCAAAAAATGCGGTGAAAGCTTTATAAGCCATATAAACATCAACCTTTGAAATCACTTCAAAAGGAGCGTGCATTGAAAGAACGGGAACACCAACGTCAATTACGTCAATGTCAAGGTTTGCAACGTATTTTGCAACTGTTCCGCCGCCGCCTGCGTCAACCTTGCCGAGTTCGCCCATCTGCCAGATAACGTTTGCATCGTCAAAAGTTTTTCTTACTTTGCCCACAAACTCTGCACTTGCATCTGAAGTGCCGCCTTTACCGCCTGAGCCTGTGTATTTTGTAACAACAATTCCACGGTTTGCAAAGGATGTGTTCATTTTTTCAAAAGGTCCGGGGAATGAGGGATCAAAAGCTGCGTTAACGTCTGCAGAAAGACATTCTGATTTGCTCATAACATCATGTGCTTCAACGCCAGCCTGACGAGCAAGGTCAGCGATAAAATAGGGAAGATAGAAAGAGTTAAGACCTGTGTTTCCGTCTGAACCTGTTTCTTCCTTATCGGTAAGAACTGTAAGGCAGGTAAATTCAGGCTCTTTGCAGTTGACTGCAGCCATAAGAGAGGGATAAGCACAAACACGGTCGTCGTGTCCGTAGCCACCGATAAGGCTTCTGTCAAGACCGATGTCGCAAACCTTCATAGCAGGCACACATTCAAGCTCTGCAGAAAGGAAATCTTCTTCAATAATTCCGTATTTTTCGTTAAGAATCTGCATTACATTAAGTTTTATAAGCTCACTTGCTTCATCATCTTTGAAAGGACGTGAGCCGATAAGAATATTAAGTTCTTCACCCATGATTCCTTCGCCAAGAGTACGTTTCATCTGCTCGCGTGCAAGGTGGGGAAGTAAATCTGTGATAACAAATTTGGGGTCGTTATCATCTTCACCGATGTTTACATTAACTTTAGTGCCGTCTTTTCTTACAATAACACCGTGAAGTGCAAGGGGAATTGCAGTCCACTGATATTTTTTGATTCCGCCGTAATAGTGAGTTTTGAAGAATGCCATTTCGCTGTCTTCATAAAGAGGATTGGGTTTTAAGTCTATTCGGGGAGAATCGATATGTGCTGCAGCAATTTTCACGCCTTCTGCAACGCTTCTTTTGCCGAAAACGCAGAAGATAACTGCCTTGTCTCTGTTGTTGTAATAAACTCTGTCGCCGGGTTTGTAAGATGCGTTTTTATCAAAGGGAATGAATCCGTTTTCTTCAGCAATTTTTATTGCAAGCAAACATGCTTCTCTTTCTGTTTTTGCTTCGTTAAGATACTTCTTGTAATCTTCGCTGAAACTGTTTACTTTGTGGACTTCGTTTTCGTCCATGCGAAGATAAGCATTTTTCTGTTTCATAAAAAGTTTTTCCTGTAAATCTTTTGCGCTCATAATTCTGTTCCTTTCACTATTTATTTATTTCAATAAATTTAAGAAGTTTTTGAAATTCAGAATCAAAATCTTCAATGTTATCATTAATTATAATTATGTCCGCGCTTTTGAGATAAAATTCATCAGGCAATTGCGCATCCATTCTTCTTTTTGCTTCTGTAACTGACAGGTTATCACGTTCAATAATTCTTTTGAGTCTTATGTCGTTGGGAGCAAAAACTACTGCGATAAAATTGCAATCATTTTTTATTTCGCATTCAAGAAGCGCTGCTGCATCAATGATGCAGACAGTGTATTCTTCTATCTTTGCGGTTTCAATTTCGTCAAGAATTTTTTCTCTTATTGCGGGGTGAGTGATTGCGTTTAATTTTTCAGTTTCTTCTCTTGAGGAAAATGCTCTCTGCGCTAAAAGTTTTCTGTCAATTTCTCCGTCAAATTTTATAATATCTTCGCCGAAAGTTTCAGATAAATTTTTTATAACAGGAGAGCCGGTCTGAAGAATTTCTCTTGCAACTTTATCTGCATCAATTATGTAAAAACCTTCTTCACGAAGTTTGGAACAAACCATGCTTTTGCCTGCTCCTGTTTTTCCTGTCAGACCTAAAATCAGCATAAAGAAACCTCCCTTATAATTCAATCACTTCAAAGCCTGCAGAACGTAAAAGTCTGTTATATACTGCAAGACCTACGCCTTCCTCTGAAGGGCAATGAGCATACGCGATTTCCGCACCTGTTTTGTCAAGCTCTCTCAAGGCATCAAAAAGTCTTTTTGCCTGAGAAGATGAGTCGAAACTTTTTCCGTAAGTGACACAAGGTACAGAAATTTTTTCTGCTTCATCTTCAAAACAAAGTGCCGCAATATTTTTATTTTGTGATGAAATATATTCGATATATTTTTCTGTACTTGCTTTTATTATAACAACTTTTATTTTCGGAGCATAATGCTTATATTTCATGCCCGGTGAAGAAACTTTCTGGTTTTCTTCGAGCTTTGCTTTTACTGCTTTGTCAATTTCAATCTCGCCTAAAACTTCGCGAAGTTCTTCGGCAGTAACACCACCCGGTCTCAAAAGCCTGGGCTTATCTCCTGCAAGAGTAATTACTGTTGATTCAAGCCCTACATTACTTTCGCCACCGTCAATGATAAGCGGAATTTTTCCGTTCATATCGTCAAAAACATATTTCGCATTTGTGGGGCTGGGGCTTCCTGAAAGATTTGCAGAAGGTGCAGCGATAGGACAGCCTGATTTTTTAATAATTTCTCTCATCACTTTGTGCGACGGCATTCTGATTGCAACCGTATCTAAATTTCCGCTTGTGACTGACGGAACAAGGTCTGTCTTTTTCATAATAATTGTAAGCGGTCCGGGCCAGAATTTTTTTGCAAGAAGTTTTGCACTTTCGGGAATTTCTTTAACAAGAGGTTTTATTTCTTCCATGCATGAAACGTGGACAATCATGGGGTTATCTTTCGGTCTTCCTTTTGCTTCAAAAATTTTCCCTACTGCGTCGCTGTCAAGAGCGTTTGCGCCAAGGCCGTAAACAGTTTCTGTAGGCACGCCCACTACGCCGCCGGATTTAATAATATCCGCGGCTTTTTTTATTGCTTCTTCTGATGCCTTCAAAACCTTTGTTTCCATGGATTAACCTTCTGCCTTTAATTTTTCCGCAGTATCTGCAGTGATAAGTGAATCTATAAGCTCATCGATGTCACCGTTAAGCATTGATTCAAGACGGTATAAAGTAAGACCGATTCTGTGGTCGCTGATTCTGCCCTGAGGGTAGTTGTAGGTTCTGATTCTTTCGCTTCTGTCACCTGAACCAACCTGACTTTTTCTTTCGCCTGCGATAGCGTCGTTCTGTTTTCTTCTTTCTTCGTCAAGAATTCTTGAACGGAGAATTTTCATTGCTTTATCTTTGTTTTTATGCTGGCTTCTTTCGTCCTGACATTCAACAACAGTACCTGTGGGAAGATGAGTAATTCTTATAGCAGATTCTGTTTTGTTAATGTGCTGACCGCCTGCACCGCTTGAACGGAAAGTATCAATCTGCAAATCAGCAGGATTGATTTCGATATCCACATCTTCCGCTTCAGGAAGAACGGCAACGGTAACGGTTGAGGTGTGGATTCTTCCCTGAGATTCAGTTTCAGGAACTCTCTGCACACGGTGAACGCCGCTTTCAAATTTAAATCTTGAGAAAGCACCTTCGCCCTCAATCATAAAGCTGACTTCCTTAAAACCGCCAAGTTCAGTTTCGTTGGCGTTCATGATTTCTGTTTTCCAGCCTTTTGTTTCAGCGTACATGCTGTACATTCTGTAAAGAACGCCTGCAAATAATGATGCTTCTTCACCGCCTGCACCACCACGGATTTCAACGATAACGTTTTTGTCGTCATTAGGGTCTTTGGGGAGAAGCAAAATTTTAAGTTCTTCTTCAATTACTGTAATATTTTCTTTCGCTTCTTCATATTCTTCTTCAACCATTTCACGGAAATCTTTGTCCTGAGAAGAATCTTCAAGAATCATTTTTGCTTCTTCCAGAGTTTCTTTTGTCTTTTTATATTCCCTGAATTTTTCCACAACGGGAGTAAGGGTTTTCATCTCACGCATGAGCTTTTTATATTTTTCAATATCTCCCACTACATCAGGGTCACAAAGCATTTCGTTTACTTTTTCAAAACGCTCTTCTACTTTTTCGAGTTTATCTAACATATCTGCTTACCTCTATTCGGGTCTTATAATTTTTTTTATGTTTTTTTCTGTTTTCTGTCGTGGAGACATGATTTCGTGTCCGCATTTTTCACACTTGATTTTGAAATCCATTCCCACTCGTGTTACAACAAATCTGTCTGAGCCGCAAGGGTGACTTTTTTTCATAATTATTATATCGCCTACCTGTACATCCATAACAAATTCGCCTCCTGATTTTTTATTATATCATATTTTAAATGAAAATGGAATAAGTATTTACAAATAATGGATAAAAGGTGGTGAAAAGCCATCTGAACAAGGGGAGTAAATTATATGACAAAATTCTGTCCGGAAGGTAAACTGATAAATACACGGGAAAACATTACTGCTTTGAGAAGTCACGAAACTTTACGTGAGGCTTACAAAAACTCGACAATTCTTGAAGCAAGGGTTATTCTTTGCGACAATTTACATAATCTTCATGTGGATTTAGGTTGCATGAACGGAATTATTCCGCGTGATGAAGGCGCAATAGGAATTTCTGACGGAAGCACAAGAGATATTGCACTTATTTCAAAAGTGAATAAACCTGTAAGCTTTATTATTACTGATTTTTCATTTGATGATTCAGGCAAACCTCAAGCGATTTTAAGCAGAAAAAAAGTGCAGGAAAAATGCACGGAGGAATATATCTCGAAACTGAAAGCGGGAGATATAATAGACGCAAAAGTCTGTCACATGGAGCCTTTCGGCGTTTTTGCTGATATAGGGGCGGGGATAAACGCTTTGCTTCCCATCGATTGCATATCTGTTTCACGTATACCTCACCCTAATGTAAGATTCACTTCAGGTTGCGATATCAAGGCTGTGGTAAAATCACGTGATGAATTAGGCAGAATCGTTTTATCTCATAAAGAGTTGCTTGGAACATGGGAAGAAAACGTGCAAAGTTTTTCCGTAGGAGAAACTGTCCCGGGGATTGTGCGTTCAACGGAAAAGTACGGAGTTTTTATAGAACTTACACCAAATCTTGCGGGGCTGGCAGAATCTTCATCTGATGTTCTTCCGGGTCAGAGCACTGCGGTTTATATAAAAAGCATAATTCCTGAGAGAATGAAAATAAAACTTATAATAGTTGATTCTTTTGATGCAGCTTATCCGCCCGAAAAAATAAACTACTTTATAAACGATGAACGTATTTCTTATTGGAAATATTCGCCCGATTGCGCAGATAAAGTAATAGAAAGTGTTTTTGATATTGTATAAAAGACAGATTCCTGCAAGGTTTATTTCCTTGTAGGAATTTTGCTTTTCACTTAAAATGCTGTTTTGGCAAAATAAAATTGTGTTTAAAATTATAATAAACACAATTTGTAGTATCTGTATAATTTATTTCATCTGTTTTTCACTTATTTGTTAATAAAGTTAAAAAATTTTCATATTATAGTTGATTTTACTTGCAAAAAATGATAATATAAAATTGTCTAAAAGTCTATATGTTAGACACAAAATATATTTCAGAAAGGAAAATGCGCAAAATGAGTAAGAAATCATTACCCAAAAAACTGCTCTCAGTTCTTCTTGCTGTTTTAATGCTTACAAGCATGTTTTCTGTAGGCATCAGCGGAATTATTGCAGAAGCAGCAAAAGTAGGCGGCGGATACGAAGCAATTAATCCTACTGTGGTTAAGTTCTACCAGACAGCAGAACAGGCTGTTGGCACTAGTGTTAACACAAGCCTTACTGTTCAGGTATCAAACTCAGCTTACAGAGTTAAGATTAATTCAATCTCAGCTATAATGCCTTACAACAGTAATGCAGCTCTTAACGTCTCCTACTCAGCAGGTGCAATAGTAACAGGTACATCAACATTCGGTGTTACAGGTTCTATCGCTGCATCTGTAAACTCCGCAGTCAGATACACCATTAACTATGATGTACAGAACACAAGCGGAACAACAATCTGGAAGAACCTTACAGGCTACGGCTACGGTGCAGTATCAGGCACAGGTGTACAGTCAGGTGCCGTAGGTTCAGACTCAGGCAAGCCTCCTTCAACACCCGGCGATCGTTATGAGATCACCAGTTTTAATTCTCTGAATTCAATTTATGTTCAGCAGGATAGTCTTTCTTTGAACTCACACCAGTATACAACCAAAAACGCTATTTCAGGTGCAGGTTCAGAGTCTGCCGCAATGGAACTTACAGGTAATCCCCCTCCGACAGCTACTACACAGAACCTTCAGTGGGGATACGTTGAAATGTACGGAACAGAAGATGTAGATACTACATGGTTCAGCATGTCAACACCTCCTTCAGGTTATTATGTCTATGGTGTTAATTACCGTGGTTCAGGTTGGCTCAGTAACTATGTAATGTACTACCGTGCATCAGGCGACCAGGCAAATGCAAAGGCATACCTTAAAGCTACTCTTGGTGATGACCTTGGCTACTATGTTCAGAAGGGTCATTACACAGATGCATCATGGAATGCATATATAAGTGCTCTTGACGCAGCAGCACAGGTAGCTTATGCAGTTCAGAATGCAACAACAGGCTTCCAGCAGGCTTGTCAGCTTGCAGAAAATGCTGATGATAATGTTCTCGCAGCATTCAACGCCCTTGTAAACAAGGGTTGTGACTACAAGTCATACCACGTTGGTGAACAGGTTAAAGCTCCCACATGTACAGAAAAGGGACAGACAAGATATACTTGTCTCTGTGGTGCAACAATTACTGAAACTGATATCGCAGCACTCGGCCATAAAGCAGCTGCAGCGGTAGAAGAAAACAGAGTTGATGCAACATGTACACAGGATGGCTCATACGATTCAGTAGTTTACTGTTCAGTATGTAAAGTAGAGCTTTCAAGAAACAAAGTAGTTATTCCGAAACTCGATCATCCTTATAAATCAACAGTAGTAGCTCCCACTTGTGAAGCACAGGGCTATACAAAATGGACTTGTCCTGATTGTGGTGACAATTATAAGGACACTTATGTAAACGCTCTCGGTCACGAATGGGGCGAATGGGAAACAATCCAGGCTCCTACTTGTACAGTTGACGGTGTTAAAGTAAGACACTGCGTAAGAGGCTGTATGGAATCAGGTGTTGTTCCCGCAACAGGCCACTCAGGTGAATGGACAGTTACACTTGAACCCACATGTGAAACAACAGGTCTTAAAGAAAGAGTTTGTACAACTTGTGGTGTTTCAGAAGTTAACGTTGAAATCCCCGCACTCGGTCATAAAGCAGCTGACATCGTTGTGGAAAACAATGTTGCTCCCACATGTACAGCTAACGGTTCTTATGACAACGTAACTTATTGTTCAGTTTGTGACAAAGAACTTGACCGTAAAACAATTACAGTTAATGCAACAGGTCATACAGCAGGCGACATCGTTGTAGAAAACGAAGTTGATCCTACATGTACAACTGACGGTTCATATGATAACGTAGTTTATTGTTCAGTATGTGATGTGGAACTTTCACGCAAAACAATCACTGTTCCGAAACTCGGTCATACAGAAGGCGCAGCAGTTAAAGAAAACGATGTTAAACCTACATGTACAGAAAAAGGTCACTATGACACAGTAGTTTACTGTTCAGTATGTGGCGAAGAGCTCTCAAGAGTTACAACTGAAGTTGATGCATACGGACATCAGTACGAACCCTCAGTAGCAGCTCCCACATGTACAGAAAAAGGTTATACAAAATATGAATGTACAGTATGTGATGACAGTTATGTAGCAGATTATGTAGATGCACTCGGACATACATATGAAAGCGAAGTAGTTGTAGAACCTACATGTACAGAAAAGGGTCAGACAAAGTATACATGTTACTGTGGTGATACATATACAGCAACTGACATCGATGCACTCGGTCACACAGAAGGTGAAATCGTTGTAGAAAACGAAGTTGATCCTACATGTACAACTGATGGTTCATATGATAACGTAGTATATTGTACAGTATGTGATGCGGAACTTTCACGTGATACAATCACTGTTCCGAAACTCGGTCATACAGAAGAGGCTCCCGTTGTAGAAAATAACGTAGATCCTACATGTACAGAAGACGGTTCATACGATTCAGTAGTATACTGTTCAGTATGTGGTGAAGAAGTTTCACGCACAACAATTACAGTAGATGCACTCGGTCATACAGAAAAAGAAGCAGTAATCGAAAACAACGTAGATCCTGACTGTGAAAACGATGGTTCATACGACACAGTAGTATACTGTTCAGTATGTAACGCAGAACTTTCACGCGTTACAACAGTAGTTCCTGCACTCGGCCACAAAGAAGGCGAAGTTCAGGTAGAAAATAACATAGCCCCCGATTGTAAAAATACAGGTTCATATGACAATGTAGTTTACTGTACAGTATGTGGCGAAGAACTCAGCCGTGAAACAATCACAGTTGACGCACTCGGACATAAATATGAAGCTACAGTAACAGCACCTACATGTACAGACAAAGGTTATACAACTTATGTATGTTCAGTATGTGATGATACATATGTAGAT
>JAZSFV010000047.1:0-3034 GCA_045532395.1 Acutalibacteraceae bacterium | reverse complement strand
TTGAGTTCAAGGATATAAAGTGTTTCATCATCATATGAAAGCAAATCAATTTTGCCTGCAACATCTTCTGCAGTATTTTTCAACGGAGTCTGATAGTCGATAATTTCACCAATGAAATCAAACTTTTTCTGATTGAACATTTCAACTGCTATACGCTCTTCTTCTCTCGTATCACTGGGTATTCTCTCCCCTGTATGACTTTCGGTTTTATATGTTTCTTCTCTTGTAATCGTCGGAATACCGTCAACAAATTCAGCAAAATGATCGCAGACATATTTTGCAACGATTTCGTTATATAATTCTCCTGTGTCTGTTGTTCTGCCACGATAATTAACCACATCCGCCTGATAGAATGTAAACGGTCTTTTCATTTCTTCTTCGCATTTTTCAATAATATCTTTCTCTGTATAGCAGCGTGTTCGCATATATCCCTGAAACCGTTCCTCAACAACTTCAAAATCTTCCGCCGGATAAAGATACTCACCGCCTGATTCATCAACTACGCTGAACATTTTTCCGTCAAATTCTATACTTACAATTTCATAGGTTTTTCCGGTCAGAAGTCCTACTTCATCGTTTTCGCCTTTCCAGATTCCTTTCATTATTTCACCCCATGTTTTCTCTTTGACTACATCACAATAATATCACAGCAATTCAGTTTTTACAACATATCGCAATACACTGTCCCAAAAGTTGGACTGTTGCGAATTTTGTTTTTTAATTATTTTCTTTTATATGTTACAATGCACTCACAGAAATAATTGTGAAAGGAAATGTGTGGGATGTTTGTTATAGTTGATCTGGAGTGGATTACTGACGAAAACGGTCACTATATACCTACTCAGTTGGCGGCAAGCAGAGTAAATGAAGACTGGGATTCAACCGGTCTGTTTTCGGCATTCATCAAGCCTAAAAACACAGATGAATGTATCTGGTCACATCCTTCTTATACAGGAGGTAACTGCGAAGATTTTACAAGAGCCAGATCTGCATACAATGTTTTAACAGCTTTTAACACCTGGTTGAAAAATGACGATATCCTGCTTTGGTGGCACAAGGATTCACCGAAAGTGTTCAATACACTTAATGCTATAATCCTTGGAGTAAATAAAAGCCACAGATCAATTATTTTAAATCATATGGTATATACATGCCTGAAAGGACAAGCTTCATCCAAAGGAAGTCCGTACAAAATTGCAGCGGCGAGAAATGTATCTGTAAATGCAACAATGCAACACAACTCACTCAATGACGTTCAGGTGTTGAGAAAACTTCTGAAAGCAATTTCATTACCGCAAAGTGCAGTACTGAACCCCGAAGAATGTAAAAAAATCCAGCTGGAAAACAACATGAAAATGCCGTATCAGTATCATGAAGAGACAAATACAATTCATAGCAAGGACTGTGAACTGGTAACATCAGGAGCGATTTCAACACAAGGTTGTGAAACAATCAGAGGTTCATACAATGCGTGCACATGCTGTAAGGATGACTATAAAAAAGCACTTATTGAGCATAATAAGAAATTCATTGAGGAGCATTGCTGCAACTATATTTACTCCTCGGACTCCGATGTTTATCACACCACAACCTGCAGTATCGGTATAACAGTAAAAAATATGTCAGGCACAAAAAAGCATAGAAAGGTTCTGAAATCGGGACGCAGACCATGCAAGTTTTGTAACCCTACTGCGGAGGATGAAAAAAGAAATCAAAAACAAGTCGTCCGCAAAAAAGAGAAAAAATACAATTCACTTTCCAAAGAAGACAAAAAAGCTTTAACAAGACAAAGAACTGCCATTGAGGAACGACAGAACAAATTGGCAAACGCAGAGCTTACCGAAGACGAAAAAGCAGATATTTACACTCTCACACAACCACGATTTGCGTTCTGGGTAGGACGAGGATATCAGAATTTCCACAGACACAACTGTCAGAGATTAAAAAGTCTTACCAATCTGACGGGATTCAGTACATACAATGAGGCCGTCAGCGCAGGTTTTACACCGTGTAAGCATTGTAAACCCACTTCCAAAAATGATATGAAGTTTTCTATCCCGATTACAAGCCATGAGCGTGATGACGAGAAAATAGAAGATATAATCCCCTTGTGCGAAAGCACAGGATTTGTCTGCTATCAGGACAACAAAAACTTTTATATTGACACACCTGTGGGTAAATGGAAAATCACAATCAATTCTGCTCCCATAAAGCTTGAACATATAAATTTAATCAAATCGACAGCCTTCGAAGATTTTCATATACAGCCACGAAAATTTCTCTCCTATACCGATGTGGTTGAGTATATAAAAAGACACGACACTAATCTTATCAGAAGTTCAGTTGCTGTATAAAAATAACCGTCCGAGAAAATCGGGCGGTTTTTTCTTTATAAAAATCGTAACAGTGGAAAATTTCTCTTATCGAGAGAGTTCTTCTCAATAAACAAGTTATTGTTTATTTTTCAGAAAACTGTTATTATCAGTTTGTAACCATCGGCCGGGTTAATATTAAAAATGAAAGGTGATATGCTATGACAATTTATTTCGGAGAAAATCTTAAAAAGCTTCGCAAATCAAAAGATCTTACTCAGGACGCGTTGGCAGATTTCCTCGGTATGTCATTTCAGGCAATAAGTAAATGGGAGCGAGGCGAAACATATCCCGACATAACAATGCTTCCCGTAATTGCATCCTTCTTCGATGTTACCGTTGACAGCCTTCTCGGCACTGACATGATTGAAAAAGAAAAACAGATAGATAAATACTGTGAAGAATATTCACGTTTGTTGAGTGAGGGCAGAATCAAAGAAGCAAGAGATATTTTCAAAACTGCAATCACTGAATTTCCCGGAAATTATGATTTACTGTCAAAATATCTGAACGCACTTATTCACGCACAGTATGACGATGAATACCTGCTTGGGGTAAAAACAGAAGTTGACAGAATTTATGAAAATATACAGAATTATTGTACCGTTGACAGTATCAGGATATGGACTAAAAAGCTTATGTGCCGTTATCTGCGTGACCTG
>JAZSFV010000215.1:0-2102 GCA_045532395.1 Acutalibacteraceae bacterium | reverse complement strand
GAAAACCACGAATTATATTAAATAGCACAAACCTAATAACAAAGCCATTAATAAAAACAAGCGTTGCATCCGGGAACTTACCACTCCCTTGTGCAACGCTTTTTGTTACTCATTCGTATTTTTCTTTGATTTTTTGTATCTGATACATACAAAACGGGACTTTCCATTTAAGGTCAGTCCCGTTCTGCATGTATGTTTTATAAAAGAGAAATTGCATCTGTTATTGTTTTTTCCAATGCTTCTCTGCCGTATTTATCTACTTCTGCTTTGTTCTTTTCACCATGAGTCAGGCATCCTGCACCGCCGATACAACCGCCCACACAAGCCATACCTTCAATGAAGTTTGCATCAAGAACATTTTTCGATTTTTTCATAAGTGCTGTACGACAAGCTTCAATGCCGTCACAAGGAATTGCTTTCAAATCGAAATCAATTTTCTGTTCTTTAAGACCCTGTGCTACTGCATCAGAGAGTCCGCCTGAACGGGCAAAAATTCTGCCGAAATATGATGCGTTATCAAGTACATCTTCCGCGAGTGTAGTAATATCAATACCCTTACTGTCATAGAGTGCCTGGAGTTCTTCAAAGGTCAGAACTGCATCAACATAGGGTTTTACTGTTTCAAGCTGTGCTTCCGCTTTCTTTGCTGTACAAGGTCCGATGAAAACAACCTTTGCATTCTCAGTTGTGGCCTTAATATATTTTGCAAGTTCTGCCATTGGTGACAGGTTGTGTGAAACGTGTTCCAGAAGATTAGGGAATGCTGACTTGATATACTGCACAAATGCAGGACAACATGAACTTGTAAGGAAACCTTTTTCAGCCAATTCTTTAGATTCTTTCTGTGCCACCATATCTGCACCGAGAGCCGCCTCAATTACTGTATAGAAGCCAAGCTTTTTAAGCCCTGTAATTACCTGACCGAGTTTCGCATAGGTAAACTGACTTGAAATTGAAGGCGCAACGAGTGCATAAACTTTATATTTCTTGTTTTCTTCACTCTTTTTGATAAGGTCGATAACATTGAGAATATATGATTTATCTGTAATTGCGCCAAAGGGACACTGGTAAACACAAGCACCGCATTGAATACATTTTGAGTTGTCAATTGATGCTGCATTGTCATCGTTGATTGAAATTGCCTTGACTTTACATGACATCTGACAAGGACGTTTTCTGTTAACGATAGCAGAGAAAGGACAAACCTTTGCACACTGACCGCACTCAACACATTTTGACTTATCAATATGTGCTACATGGTTGTGGTCAAAAGAGATTGCTCCCCTCTTACACACGTCTTCGCATCTGTGAGCAAGACATCCGCGGCATGAATCTGTAACTTCATAACCCGCTGCAGGACATTCGTCACAGGCGATGTCGATAACCTCAATTACATTAGGGTTTTCTTTATCTCCGCCCATAGCAATTTTCACACGCTCTGCAAGAATTGCACGTTCCTTGTAAACGCAGCAACGCATTGTTGAAGTTTTACCGGGAACGATTGTTTTGGGGATTTCAAGAATATTTTCAAGCAGCGTATCGTTCCACGCCTGGTGTGCAACTTCACGAAGTACCTTGTACTTTAAATACTGTACTTTAGTATCAAACTTTCTCATTGAAAACACTCCTTAAAAATAACTTACTTTGATTCGTTTACCCATCTTCTTGAGACACTTTGAAAGTTCCTCAACAAGATTCATTTTTATACTGAAATTGATAGGCAGGTCAGGGTTCTGATGAGCCGGATTAATTGCTCTGCCTACATAGAAATTGATATCTGTTGCCTCTTCAAAAAGAAGTCTGCTGATAAGTGAAGCCCCGTCGTGTTTGAAACTCCAATTCTCATAAAGTTTGTTTTCGCCAAGATAATCCTTTGCATATTCAAGAACACGGTTTACTGTGATAACACCTTCAGTTACAAGGTCAACACCCTCTATCTCTGCAATAGGAGGTACATCTGACTGTTCAAAGTTCAGAGTAGCCTTAAGAGGTTTGCCGAGATACTTTGAAGCAATTGATGAAGTTGTACCGCCACAGATAATATGCTTGCCTTCTTTCGAGAAGAAAAGTGACATCATTCTGTCGCAGTCATCTCTGTTTGA